>CAMLDJ010000100.1 GCA_946478755.1 uncultured Pedobacter sp.
ACCTTATCATTGCTCTACTGGATCATTGATGTTCAGCAATACAACCGTTTCACGAGGCCTTTTGTGGTTTATGGTGTCAATGCCATCACGGTTTTTTTTCTTTCCGGTCTGATTCCAAGAACGCTGGGTATGTTCTCTGTAACAGCCGCCGACGGTACCAAAACAAATCTTCAGGGCTGGTTGTACGCTCACTTTACCCCATTCTTATCTCCTATTAACGCATCACTCGCCTGGGCAATTGCCTTTGTGTTATTCTGGCTTGTGGTACTTTGGATCATGTACAATAAAAAAATCATTATAAAAGTTTAACTTCCCGCGGCGCAATAGCTGGCCGGTTGTTAAATTATGTTAAATTTTTCTGAACTATACCAGGCCCTGCGTAGGTTTGGCTTAAACTTATTATTCATGAACAAGTATTTTAACGCCCTTGGCATAGGGCTCACAGTTTTTCTGGCTGTTCACACAGCGGTGTATGCGCAGAAAAAAACTATAGTTAAAAAGCCTGTAGCAGCTGCCGCCACCAAGCTTAGTGGAGCGCTTCTCCCGAACGATCCCAGTGTAAAAATCGGACGCCTGGCCAACGGCCTTACCTATTACATCAGAAAAAATTCAGAACCAAAAAACAGGGCTGAACTCTACCTTGCGACCCGCATTGGCTCCTTGATGGAAGACGATAATCAGCAGGGGCTGGCCCATTTCACGGAGCACATGGCATTTAACGGGACAAAGGATTTCCCTAAAAATGAAATGATCAATTATCTGCAAAAAGCAGGCGTACGTTTTGGGGCCGACCTGAATGCCTATACGGGATTTAACCAGACCGTCTATCAATTGCCCATCCCCACAGATAGTGCCGCAGTTTTCAAGACCGGCTTCAAAATCCTGGCCAACTGGGCAGGGAAGATCATCATGGAGGGCGATGAAATAGACAAAGAGCGGGGTGTGATTATTGAAGAAGATCGTCAGCGTGGTAAAAATGCACAGGAGCGCATGAGTAAACAATTGCTTCCGCTGCTGCTAAAAGGCTCACGCTACGAGAACCGCTTGCCTATCGGAAAAATAGATATCTTAAAAACGTTTACCCACGATAAGATCAGGAACTTTTATAAGGACTGGTACCGGCCAAACCTGCAAGCGGTCATTGCGGTAGGTGATTTTGATGTAAATGAGGTTGAACAGCTGATCAAAGCAAATTTTTCCGGTCTCAGCAATCCGGCAACACCAAGACCACGCCTGGCCTATGATTTACCTGACAACAAAGCTCCGCTTATAAAAATAATTACGGATCCGGAGCAGCAATATAACGTCGCGCAGATCATGTATAAACAACGCGGCGGCGTGTTGAAAACGGCCGCAGACTATAAAAAAAGTCTAATGTACAGCATGATCAACAGCATGCTGAGTGCAAGGATTCAGGAGATCATGCAAAAAGGTAATGCTCCCTTTATACAAGCTCAAAGTGGATTTGGTCCTTACCAGGGAGGATTGGTTCCTGGAATTAATGCCTTCCAATCGGCAGCCGTCTCGGCCACCGGTGCTACCCTTGAAAAAGCATTTACCGCAGTGCTGGCAGAAAATGAGCGCATGAGCAGATATGGCTTCCTGCAATCGGAGCTGGATGTTGCCAGAAAGAACATTGCTGCCAATAATGAAAAAAGACTAAAAGAAAAAGATAAAACGGCTTCCTCCTCTTTTGTTCAGAAATATCTAAACCATTTCCTTACCGGAACAAGCATCCCTTCAACCGAATATGCTTATGAGCTGACCAATAAAATGCTTGCAGGCATCAGTCTTAATGAAGTGAACGCATTGGCAAAGACGCTGATTACAAAAGAAAATCAGATCATCATTATTCAGGCTCCTGAGAAAGAGAAAGCAAATCTTCCTACAGAAGCGCAGTTACTGGCCACCTTAAAAAACGCGGGTAACGGAATAACCGCTTATGTAGACAATTCTGTTAACAAACCCTTACTGGATAAGAAGCCCACAGCCGGCAAAGTAACTGGCGAACGAACCTTTGATAAGGTCGGTGTGACGGAACTCAGCTTAAGCAATGGCATTAAGGTCCTGCTTAAACCTACCGATTTTAAAAACGATCAGATCATCTTTAGCTCATTTTCCAAAGGGGGCACTTCACTAGCAACCGACGCAAACCTGCAATCGGCTGAAGCTGTTGGCCTGATCCCTGCAAGTGGCGTTGGGGAGTTTAACCCTACCCAGCTCAATAAACTGCTGGCTGGAAACACAGGCAGGGCCAGCACCTATGTAGATGATCTATATCAGGGCTATACTGGCAACTCGTCGCCAAAAGATATCGAAACCGCCTTTCAGCTGATTTATGCCTATGCCACAAACCCACGTAAGGACCCGGAAATCTTTAACAAGAAGATCAGTGATTATCGCGTAGTACTGGCCAACAGGAGCGCTGATCCCGGAAGTGTTTTCGCTGATACCGTGCAGGCCGTATTGTCGTCTTATCATAAACGGGCCAGGCCAACAAGCCTGGCAGATCTGGATAAAATATCCTTAGCCGAAGCCTTTAATTTTTATCAGGAACGTTTTGCGGATAACAGTGAACAGATTTTTGTGATTGTCGGGGCCTTTAGCATTGAAAACATTAAGCCGCTTATTGAAACCTATATTGCGAGTTTACCTTCCTTAAACAGGAAACAGAACTTTGTTGACAATGGCGTCTATCCACCAAAAGGAAAGATCAGTAAAACGGTATATAAAGGACTCGAAGACAAAGCCTCTGTCCGCCTTTATATCCACGGTGATTACGAATATGATGCGCAAACCAACATTCAGCTAGAGGCCTTAAAAGCAGCATTAGAGATTAAAGTACTGGAGCGCTTACGTGAAAAAGAAAGCGGCGTTTACAGTCCGCAGGTAGGCTTAAGCGTAAACAAATACCCAACTGCTCATTATTATCTCACGATCTCTTTTAGCTGCGCTCCTGCAAACGTTGAAAAGTTAGTTGCCGCTGCGTTAGATGAAGTTAAACAGATAAAAGAAAAAGGTGCCACCGCTGACGATATCACTAAATTTAAGTCAGAAGAGCAACGCCAGATGGAACTCAGTATGCGCGATAACGGCTTTTGGCTAGGGTACCTGACAAACCGTTTAAAATATGGTGATGACCTGGACCAGCTGCTTACCTATCAGCAAAGGTTAAACAGCGTGACCGTCGAAAGCTCTAAAATAACTGCACAGAAATATTTAAGTGAGGACAATTACATTCGCCTGGTATTGATGCCGCAGAAATGATTTTTTCAAAAAAAAGCTGATCGGGTTGATCAGCTTTTTTTAAATGGAATGATCTTCCCCTATGCCTTCCCGCATTTTCGCAAAATCGGGAACGATTGCATAAATTAATTCCCGAAAATTTCAACATCACTGATGCAAACTTCGTATGCTTGTTAGCAAAACGAGATTTCCAGCAAGCAAAATAATGGCCTGATTCATCATCTGCATCCTCCTGGTTACCACACGCAGCAAGATCAATGAAGGGGCAAATGACATTGCTGGGATTGATCATAACGGATTTGATTAGCCAAATATGTTTCCGAACAAGCGCAGCGATGAAGACTTACTTGCCCTGATAAAAAATGGACATGAGCATGCATGGGAACTTGTTTACCGGAAATATTGGCAAAGGCTTTACGGCTCAGCACTGGCGATTCTTAAAGATCAGCAGATGTGCGAAGATATTATCCAGGATATCTTCATGAAACTTTGGACAGATCGCGAGCGACTTCAAATCAAAGTTTCTATTCCGGCATATTTACAAACCTGCGTCCGACACGAAGTTTACAGAAAACTAAGATCAGGGCGTGTAAATGAAGATATCTTTGATGCGCTTTATGAAAAAATAGCGGCGGAATCAGACTGCAATGATATTGAATATAAAGAGATAAACAGCCAGATCAACACGATCGTCGAGCAGCTGCCCGAAAAATGCCGGCTTGTTTATCGGTTAAGCCGCGAAGAGTATTTAAGCAACAAGCAAATTTCTGAAAAACTTAATATTTCTGTAAAAACAGTCGAAAACCATATGACCAAAGCACTTGGTTTTCTAAAGCGTGCTATGGGGCAGCTTTCGGTGCTGGTATTTATTTTTTCCCTGTTATTGAGCGCTTGCTTCTGATGGCTTCCTGTTAGAATATTTTTTTTTCCTTGGCCTGGGGGTTCGGTTAAAAAAATCCCTCTCTTATTATATAAGCCCGCTGTAATGACAAAAGAACAATTCCTGCAACTTATTGACAAATACCTTTCCGGGAACGCTACTGCGGCAGAGGAGGCCTTGCTTGATGGGCTCTTTGACGATTTTAAGCAAGATGAGGATTTGCATCATCTTTCAGATCAGGCCAAATCAGAATTGGAAGATAAAATGCTGCAGCAAATGCGTCATGCAAAGAAGGAAAGCGAAAAGAAGAAGTTCAGCAGCCCTCGTTACTTTTCTTTTCCGGCTATCGCAGCCACACTATTAATGTTTTTGACGATCGGAGGCCTGCTTTATAAACAGCTTCAACCGGAAACATCGCCTGCATTACCAAAAAAACTGGTAAAAACCAATCCAGCAGCTTCAACAGAAGCGACATTGCGACTGGCAAATGGATCAACGCTAAGCTTAAAGCCGGGTGCCAACGGGGTGCTTGCCATACAGGGCGATGTCACTGTTAAAAAAACCAAAGACGGACAATTACTTTATGAGGGAGCGAATGCTCAGGCACCAGGAGGAAATAACTATAATACACTCTATACGCCAAAAGGAGTACAGTTCCGGCTTACGCTGTCCGACGGTACGAAAGTCTGGTTAAACGCAAAGTCATCTCTTACCTACCCCACGGTATTTAGTAAAGAAAAACGCATCGTGTCCTTAAAAGGTGAAGCTTATTTTGAGGTCGCCAAAATATATGCAAAAACAGGCCGGAATACCACGAGAATGCCATTTGTCGTGAAAACGGACAACGCTGAGGTTGAAGTACTGGGCACTCATTTTAACCTGATGGCCTACAGTGATGCGGCCGATCAGGAAACCACCCTCTTAGAGGGGGCGGTAAATGTAAAACATGGCCATCAGACCCAAAGGATCTTCCCGGGTCAGCAGGCCCGCTTTTCGAACAAGAGCAACGACCGCATTCAGGTAAGTAAAGCAAACATTGAGGCAATAATGAGCTGGAAGTCCAATTTGTTTTTTTTCGAAGACACCAAAATCGAAGCCGTCATGGATCAGCTTGCCCGCTGGTATGGCGTAACCATTGTTTATGAAGGTGAAATACCCGAGGTGGAATTTACAGGTGTATTGCCGAGAAGCCTGGAGGTGACCAGCGTGTTAAACTTTTTGCAGGAGACCAATGAGGTGAAGTTTAAGCGCTCAGGAAATAAAATAATTGTAGAAAATAAATAAAATCGATATGACAGAACCAGAAACATAGATATCAATGATGAACTCCTGTAAAGAGAAAAGCATGTCGGTTGGCGCCGACACGCTATAAGTGCTGGAAACAGGAGTAATAAACATCCATTCTGCAAGAATACAATCAATTATCCATTCACCTTCACTAACCAAATGTATGAAACAAAATGAACATTGTAAAGCTTCCGCTGTGCAGTACTGGGACGCACGCCCGCTACATCCATCCAAAAAACCAGCACATAAATTTCTTTTAATCATGAAGTTAACAGGCATTCTTCTTTTAGCTGTAGCTATGCAGGTAAGTGCTGCAGGCATGGCTCAAAAAGTCAGCATTCATCAACGCAACACCGACCTTAAACACGTCCTTGATGAGATCAGAAAACAAACAGGCTTCTATTTCGTCTACACACAAGGGACGAAGGAAAATGCACGCCCGGTATCTATTGACGCCGATAAAGAAGAATTGAAAGCGGTCCTGGACAAAATATTTGCCGATCAGCCGCTTCAATATAAAATGAAAGACAAGGTGATCATCATCAACACCATGCCTGATAAAGCCACGGAAAAAGAAGCATTGCCACCGATCGATGTTACAGGCACGGTAACCGACATAAAAGGAAATCCCATGCCGGGCGCATCCATCAAGGTCAAAGGTAAACCAGGGGGAAGTATGAGCGACAGCAATGGTAAGTTCAGCCTCCAGAATATAGACTACAATGCAATATTGCTTATTTCCTATGCGGGATATGCGACGCAGGAAGTACCGATAAATAACCGGAACACGATTGCAGTTATACTTAAAGAGGATATTAAGACCTTAACCGATGTGGTGGTAGTTGGTTATGGTACACAAAGTAAAAGAGCAGTAACCGGCTCTATTTCTTCTGTAAAGTATGACAATTTTAAGGACAGGTCCTTTAATAACGTCACGCAGGCCCTGGCAGGTCAGCTGCCAGGCGTGAGCATTACGCAGGCACAAGGCGCACCAGGTTCAACACCGATCATTAAAATAAGGGGCACCAGCTCAATCACAGCGGGTACGAATCCATTATATGTGGTGGATGGCATGCCCCTGGAAAACTTCAACCTCAATTTGATAAACGCTCAGGATATTGCCTCAGTCGATATCTTGAAGGATGCTTCTTCGACGGCGATCTACGGATCCAGAGGTGCAAACGGCGTAGTCCTGGTGACTACCAAACTCGGCAAATCGGGACAAACATCAGTCAATGCAACAGTTGAATACGGCCTGCAGGATGTACTGCGAAGGATTAAAATGATGGATGCACAGCAGTTCATTCAATATTACAATGATGCGCACAATAACGCCTGGATAGCTGCAGGTGGAAATGCCTCAGATCCGAACAGTGTACGCGGTTCTTCCTATAAAATACCTGAAGATTTCGTCACCAACCCCGCACAGTTTGGGACAGGTACAGACTGGCAGGATGTGATGTTCCGGACCGCCCCATCAAAAAACGGACAACTTTCCGTATCAGGAGGAACGGATAAAACTCAATTCCTTTTTTCGGCAGGCTTATTAGATCAGGATGCCGTCCTGGACCAGAATTACTATAAACGTCTTTCCTTAAGAACCAACATCAAACATCAGATTTCCGAACGATTCAGTGTGGGGACTAATTTATCTTTTACAGGAGTATTTGACCGTACAGGTGGTACCGCAGGAAAAAGCGATATCGTAAGTCTGGGCTTGCAAAGCGACCCGATATTCCCGGTTTATAATGAGAATGGCAATCTGGGTTTTAGGGACCCAAATTCGGTATGGTACCGCTTTACTCCTTACAGCGATTTGATCATGTGGCACCCCTATTCGCTGACCCGGGAAATCAGCGGGCAAACCAAAACTTTCAATACCCTTGCTACGGGATTCCTCGAGTATAAAATTATAGATGACCTGAAATTCAGGACCAGTATGAATGCCAACCTATCCAATGGCCGCACAACTTCCTATAGAAATAAAGATCAGAAATACGGGTACTCTTCTAACTTGCCTGCAGAAGGCTTTGCCAGTTCCATTTATTCCCTAAACTGGCTTAACGAGAACACCTTAACGTACGACAAACAGTTTGGAGCCCATGGACTAAATGCTTTATTAGGTTACACCGTGCAGCATCAACGCGATGAATTTGAATCCTTAACCTCCACCAACTTTCCAAACGACCTGGTACCGACTTTAAATGCCGGAACAGTAAGCTCGGGAACGTCAACCGCTTCCGAATGGTCCATGTTGTCCTATCTGGCCAGGGTCAATTATAACTACAACAATAAGTATTTCCTTACGGGAACCGTCCGCAGAGATGGAAGTTCAAGATTTGGTACGAATACAAAATTTGGCTACTTCCCTTCGGTTTCGGCAGCCTGGCTGTTATCCGAAGAGAACTTTATGAAGGGTGCCAGCTGGATCAATAACCTGAAATTAAGAACCAGCTACGGTGTTTCCGGTAACAACCAGATCCCAAATTATGGCCCGGTTAGTTTATTGAGCTCACTAAATTATGCAAGTGGCGATCAACTTGCAAATGGCTTAACTGTTGCAAATATTTCCAATCCGGATTTGAAGTGGGAGAAAACCAATCAGTTCAATATTGGTTTAGATCTGAGTATCTGGAACAACAGGGTCAATTTTACAACGGAGTACTATAATTCAACCACTAACGATTTACTTTTAAATGTGCCTGTACCGGATATCACCGGTTTTGCAACACAACTAACCAATATCGGTAAAGTCAGAAACCAGGGTTTCGAATTTAGTCTTGCTACTAAAAATATGGATGGTGAATTTAAATGGACTACAGATTTCAACCTCTCTTTTAACCGCAACAAAGTATTACAACTTGGCCCTGGAAATGCACCACTTATTTTTACAGATTATGTGGTGACAGTAAAAACAGAGGTGGGCCAGCCTGTATCTAACTTTTATGGGTATATATTTGATGGCGTATACAAAAACCAGGCAGAAATCAATGCTTCCGTACATGACCCCGCCACTACCCCCGGCGATCCTATTGTGAGGGATGTAAATGGTGACGATAAAATTGATGCGAACGACAGGACCACTATCGGTAATGCACAAGCGGATTTCGCATCGGGTATCAGCAATACATTCAGTTATAAAGGTGTCGAATTTTCGTTCCTATTTCAGGGCTCTTTCGGAGGAGAAATAGCGAATCAGCTCACCCGATATACCGGAATCTGGAATGGCGGAAGAAATGCCTATGCAGAAGTGGCTGACTACTGGAAGTCAGAAGCTGAACCCGGAGATGGGAAACACTTCAAACCTTCTATCAATCCATCAGCACTTGTCCAAAGCTTTTCTAATTACTGGGTGGAAGACGCAACTTATGTAAGACTAAAAAATATCCGCCTGTCTTATGCCCTCCCACAAAGCTTTCTGAAAAATACGCCTGTAAAAGGGGCAAGAATTTATGTAAATGCTGAAAACGTTCACCTTTTCAGTAAATACAAGAACTATGACCCTGAAAACACCACTTATACACCCACAACTCCGTCATCCACAGCCACCGCCTCGCCGACAGTCCCTTCAGGTGCATTTATGGGCGTAGATTATGGATCATATCCCTCGCCGCGCGTAATTACATTTGGAGCTAAGATTGATTTCTAACATTTAATAAGACAAAACCATCATGAGCAAACGCTCACAAACAGCGATGAATCGAGCTTGCGAGCTCTTGAACACAAAGAATCAAATAGATGCTAGTGAAAAATATTGCTCATGATAGCTTCATAACCATAAAAAACAAATATATACTCAAGAAAATGAAGACGATAAAAAATATTTCAGCCATCATCTGCTTTTGCCTGTTGGCTAACGGATGTAAAAAATCATTTCTGGACCTTTCGCCGGTTTCAAATGCCAATGCGGTAAATTACTATAAAACAAAAGCTGATTTTGAGGTTGCGATGAATTCCACTTATGCGACACTCTATACCGTGTATGCACCCGAGGCGGCCGTATCCTATACGGAGCTATTAGGGGATAACGCAACCTTATATAGCGTAGCGGGCAATCAGGCCGACAAATGGGCCTTTAGAGATTATACGATTGAATCCAGCAACACATTGGTCTATCAATTCTGGCAGGAGTATTATAAAGCCATATTCAATGTCAATACCGTTCTGGATAAAATCCAGGTCGCCGGCCTTGATGAGCCCTTCAGCAACCGGGTTAAAGCAGAAATGATGTTTTTACGCGGATTGTATTATTACAATCTGGTACAGTTGTTTGGGGATGTACCCCTGGTGACCCGGGTACTGACTGCAGAAGAAAGCTATGGGGTATTGCGCATGCCAATAGCACAGGTTTATACACAGATCGTTAGTGATCTTGGTTTCGCAGTAAGCCAGCTGCCGCCGGCAAGTGACGTTACTGTTATTGGCAGAGCTTCTAAAGGCGCCGCCCAAACCTTATTGGGTAAAGTCTATTTATCAATGCACAACAAATCAGCCGCCGCAGGGGTGCTTCAGGAAGTTTACGACAGCAAGCAATACAATTTGTTACCTCAGTATACCTCTCTTTTTGGCCCTAATGTGAAAAACACGAAGGAGTCTGTTTTTGAAATTCAATATCTGGGCGGATCTGCAAGCAAGCCCTTCAGTCCTTATTGGACCGCTTTCGCGCCGGTCAACAATGGTGTGATCACCAAATATGGCGGTGGTATAAACCAGGTTACTGACGATTTATATAACGAATACGAGAATGGAGACCCCAGAAAAGATGCTTCCATTGCCACCGGCTATACCGATGCCAAAGGCAATTTTGTCGCTGTTAAGTTCACTAAGAAATGGATGGATCCAACTGCTGCCGTTAATGGTGCCCAGGAATTAAGTAACAATAACTTTATGGTCCTGAGATACGCAGACGTGCTGTTGTTGCTCTCGGAAGCTACTGATGATCCTGTTTATTTAAACGAGGTAAGGGAACGCAGTGGGCTCCCTGCTTTTGGCAGCCCCGACTATCCTATTGCAAAATATCCGACGTTAGCGCTGGCTGTTGAACATGAAAGAAGAGTGGAGCTGGCCATGGAGTTTCATCGTTTTTTCGATCTGAAAAGAACCGGGCGCGCTTTAGCGGTATTAACTGCTAAAAATAAACCCGTAACCGAACACAAATTGATATTGCCTATTCCGCAGTATGTCATTACACAAAATGGAGCCATTAAACAAAACTTTGATTATTAGTCCATCTTGTTGTATTAAATAATGGGGCGTTTTGTTCATGAACGCCCCATTATTTTTGGATTAAAACGCTATTATTTTGCGCTAGCCTGGTCCTTTGCCTGAATCCCCACAGGGCCACTTGGCTCACTTTCATTTTTTAGTCTGTCTAAAGCCGTAACCAGGTAGTTATATCGTTTTCCGGTTTCTACATTGGTATCAATAAAACTGGGAAAATCTTCAAAACTAATTCGGATGATGTGCCTTGGGTCCAGTATATCTATTTTCTCCCCTTCGCTGAAACGGTAAATGACATAGCCGGAGGCCGTTTCCCCATCGGCTGCCTTTGATGGTTTCTCCCAGCTAAGGTGCACGCCATCGACTTGGGCTTCGGCAAGAAGATTGACAGGCTGATTAGGCATCACGTCGTCCAGCCATGGCATTTGGGGTGGCAAGGCAGGATACTTGTATAAATTACTCTTTAGAGAATCTCCAAGGGCCCTGGCCACAGTAGAAAAAGACTTGGAGCTAAAAAATACACTTCCCTGAATGCGGTTGTTGTCGCGGAGGTACCGGATCTGATTCGGTATCTGACCAGGGAACGCCCATGCGGCTTCCTTTCTTGAACTACCGTTATGGATCAGGTAAGCAGCCTGCCCGACGTATACATGTCTGCCGAAAGCATTGTTGCTCCACCAGTCGACCAGCGTGCCAAAGGGAGCCGCCCTGCGGGTAAAACTAAAATATATCTGCGGATTGATATAATCTACCCAACCTTCCTTAACCCATTTACGGGAATCCGCATACAGTTCAGCGTAGTTAGATAAGCCATTCGTAGCAGATCCCAGGCTATCTTCAGCAAGATTTTTCCAGATACCAAACGGACTTATCCCGAACTTCACATATTTTTTGTAGTGGTGAATGCTGTCGTCCAGCTCTTTGATCAGCAGATTAACATTGTTCCTACGCCAATCGCCGATATCTGTAAAGCCATTCGCATATTTATTAAAAGTTGCCGCATCATTGATCCTTTGCCCCTCGATCTTGTAGGGATAAAAATAATCATCAAAGTGAATTCCATCAATATCATATCCTTTGACTACGTCCAGGATCACCTGTACTATATATGCCCTTACTTCGGGTATTCCCGGATCAAACTGTTTTTTACCCCCGTAAACGAAGAACAGATCTGGCCTTTTGCGGGTCATGTGTTCCGGACTCACTACAGCATTGGCACTCATGGTTGCCCTATACGGATTAAACCATGCATGCAGCTCCATTCCTCTGAAATGGGCTTCTTTAATGGCAAAAGCCAGAGGATCGTATCCCGGTCCCGGAGACAAGCCTTGTGTACCCGTCAGCCATTGGCTCCAGGGCTCTCTGGATTTCGTATAAAATGCATCCGCCGCTGGTCTGACCTGCAACATGATCGCATTCATCCCATTAGCTTTATGCTGCTCTAATAAGCCAATCAGTTCTCGTTTCTGCTGATCAACACTTAGCCCGGGCCTGGAGGGCCAGTCAATATTGGCGACTGTTGCGACCCAAACTCCCCTGAATTCCCTTTTTGGAGCAATTTTTGCAGAGGTCTGTGCGATCAAGGAAGTGGGAATTATTATTGTTGATAATAGTGCATAGATTATTAATTTAAACATCTTTTATAATTAGGGTGATATAAAATGGTTTCATTTGTTGTTTTTAATATACGGCAGTGTGTTGGCTGTCCTAAGCAAGTAAACGATTTTTTTTTAGGTCTCATACAATTTGAGCGTTTTTTTACCGAACTATGCATCTTCCGCTCTTCCTTTTATTGTTATTAGAATTAAGAAATGTCAAACCAAACTGATATTGTAAATAAGGGTGACCGCAACAAAATCTATTTTTTGATCGTGGTGATAGCGGCTTTGTTAGGCACAAATGCATATTTATACATTAAAGACGAACAGCAAAATGAACGTTTTGCTTCCATAAATACAGAAAAAGACAGGTTAAAACTGGAGGTAGAAAAAATTGAGGTAGAACTGGACAAAGCGAACAACCTGAATCTGGTGTTGACCGGAAAGCTTCAGGAAGAGCAAAAATCAGCACGGGTAAAGATCGCAGAATTGAAGCTGGCATTGGAAAAAGGCACCTTAACCCAGGAAAATCTAATCGCTGCCCAAAAAGAGGTTCGTGAACTAAGGGAATTTGTTAAAGTGCATAATCAGCAAGTATATTACCTTGAGCAGGAAAACCTGGCATTAAAAACACAAAGAGACCGTTTACAGGATTTTGCCAATGCAGAAAGTCTTAAGGCAGATGAACTCGCGAAGAAGAATGCAGAGCTCAATGCTAAAGTAAAAACTGGTGCTTCCTTAAAAGCGGGTAACGTTCAGATTTTTGCATACAAGGTTAAAAGTAGTGGCAAAAACATAGAAGTAACAAAAGCCAGTACCGCAAAAAAATTAAGTGTGAGGTTTGACATTGTTTCTAACCCATTGGCAGATAGAAAATACCACAAAATCTACCTCCGCATTTTTGACCCGGCAGGCAATCTAATCGCTAATGGGAACAATATTTTTGAAGCTGACGGTCAGGAGATGCAATATACCTTGTCCACGTCCATATCGTACAATGATGACAACACCACTTATACCATGGATTGGGTTAACCCAAATGAATTTATAAAAGGGGATTATTCTGTCATTCTATATACAGATAGGTCTACCATGGGTAAAGCCTCAATTACTTTAAGATAAGGGAAAACTAAGGTAAAAGGTTGTTCCGATATTCGATACAGATCTAAAGTCAATTGTCCCGCCGGCGTTTTCCACAGCCTGTTTAACAAAGGCCAGTCCAAGACCCGTACCAGATGATTTAGTTGTAAAATTAGGAACAAATATTTTATCCTGCAGGTAGTTATCTATCCCCTTCCCATTGTCCTCCACTTCAATAAAAACATGTGACTCAGTATGAATAATTCGGATCTTGATGACACATTTCTCGTTCGTATTACCCGCCTCAATCCCGTTTTTAAGCAGGTTATTAAAGGTGCGGAGCAACTGATCCTTATCTCCAAGTACCAATAGATCTTCGCTGGCCTGGTTAAAGATATAGATTTCTGCATCCTGTGTATTTGTAAAAACATTTTTGGCCTGCTCAATGATGGGCAACAGCTGCAGCTTTTCCAGTTTGGTATCCGGCATTTTTGCAAAATTGGAAAACTCTGAGGCTATGGTCGACAGGCTGTCGATCTGTTCTATAAATGATTTATTGAACCGTTCAAACTTCTTTTCAAAATTAGGATCCCGCTCTTTCCAGGACTTTTCAAGCAACTGTACCCCTAGTTTTAAAGGCGTTAAAGGGTTTTTAATTTCATGGGCAACCTGCTTTGCCATTTCTCTCCAGGCACTCTCCCGTTCTGAACGTGCAAGTTTGGCAGCACTTTCTTCCAGGGCGGAAATCATCTTATTGTATTCCTTGATTAAAGATCCTATTTCATCATGCCGGGACCATTGAATAGGCTGATTCTTTTGCCCCAGCTTAGTTTTCCTGATGCTGTCCTGTATAAATGTTAACGGACTTGTAATTTGATTAGCCAGAAAAACGGCAAGGATACCGATAGCAACAAACACCAACGCATAAATATTGATAAGCGTATTGATAAAAAGCCCGATTTTAGCTTGATAATCAGCCTCGTTGCCGTAATAGGGCAGCCCGATATAGGCGATGGTCCTGTTTTGTGCATCCCGGATGGGTGCATAGGCAGATGCGTAGGTAAAATCACCAATCTGTTCTGCAGGATTAATGTATTCCGATACCTCCTGCAACCTAAGATAGAGGTAGGCAGTAGCATCCATCTTTTTGCCTATGATACCAAAGTCATATATTTTTGGCAGAGAGGTAAAGCGTACATTACCTTCCGTATCAAAAATATTCAGATAGGCGGCGTTGATATTGGCAAATTGATTGAAGTCGGCATTTGTCTGGTCATTTTCCGCAGGGATGACTCCCGTACTAAAGATTTGTTTTTCATAAGACAACTGCACTTTCCGGATCTTCTCCTTTATCAGGCTCTCCTGCTGCTTACGATACTCATCCCGGATATAAAAATAAGTGGTCCAGCCTACTATTAATAAGGTTGCCACTACAGAAAGTACAATGGAAAACTGGATTCGCGTTTTATAAAGGATCTTATTGGCATTGATCATTAGCGACCGGTTGATGTTAAACCAGCCCCCCCAACTATTATCTATATTTTTTACCAGCCAGATCAACGCATATAACGTAACAGAGAAAATAATAAAAACCAGGAAGAAAAATGACAGTGTAGCCAGCCGTACCACGTAGGATACCCGTTCCTTACTGATCACAATAGTTTTTGAGCTGGCCGGCATGTACACAAGATGAGTGTAATTCAACGTATCTGTAATCATCTGACCCTTTCCCACCTGGCCCTTAAATTCCTTTCCGGACAGCCTATAGGTATACTTTCCAGATTGGTTAATCAGCTTGCCAGAATTGTAAAAGGCAAAAGAATAACTGCTGTAATCTTCTTCTCCCCGGACTTTCCCGTCGACCAGGATCTCGGGTAGCTGACTGTTGTAATTGTATTGCGGCGATTTCAGATCGATAACCAGCGTGCCCAATATGTGGTTGTCAACAAAAATTGGAATGATCCCAAAGTAATTCTGATACCCAAAGGTATAATTCAACCGATAAAAGAATTTACATTCGGGCACTTTAATGGTGCCCGATTTCACTAAATTTTTGTAGTAGTTTAATGGAACGGCTTCATTGTTCGATATAGCCGAATCTGCTCCGTTATACTCATATAAATTATATTCATATTGTGTAAGATAACTTCCCAAAAGAATTTTATTTACATGTTTTTCCAGATCAAAGGAGCCGTCCAGGATTGGCCGCTTAAAATACTCAGCAATAAACGCATCAGTAGAAACTGCTTTTTCCAGGCTTTCAATGGAGCTGATGATCTTTGGGTCATCTGCATAACCCAGCTTTTGTGCTATGGTATACCGTTTACTTTTTTCATTTATATCGGTAAACTTTAGGTATTTGATAGAGCTGATAAAGGCCAGACAGAAGAACAGGGCAGCAAATATGCCAATGGAAAATTTATTATTCCTGATGTATATATTCCAGCCCATGATAAAAATGAATATGGCATAGGCGATAAAAAATATGCTGAATCCGGTTGCAAGCCTATAAATCAGATAAACAAAAAAGACAGAGAGAAACAAGACCAGCCGCTCTTTGTTGGTTACCTTAGTCTGCAATGTCTGCTGCATAAATATGCTACCAACCAAATAAACATTAAACCAGACCAGGCATAAAATGATAATACTGACCCAACTGATCCAGCCGAGATTAACGATATTGGTAATGTTGAAATTTATTTTTGAATTGATGATCAATCCGAAAAATACCTGATCAAACAAAAAAGCCAATGCAGAAAAGGCAACCAATAACAGAAAATGCAGCAGCAGTCCACCGGTCTTACTTGCAGCCAGCCACTTGGGCATCCTGTATTTATCCTTGTAAGTATATACAAATAGAACAACCCAGGTGATCGCAATTACGTTCAGCAGGAAATCACCCAGAGAGGGGAGGAAAAAGCTCTCACCGAATATAGTGGGACTAAATATCTGAAGGTTAAACTGGTGATTGAACCAACCGTATTCCAGGTCGGTGACCCTGATGCCAAAAAAGAAAAGGATTAAAAGTAAGGTGCCGGTCATGATACTCCCTTTTTTTACCAGCCAGGCGCAAAGGGAATTAAAAAACAGACAAAAGCTAAAAAGCCCGATTACCCACAACCAGACTTCAATGGCTCCGTAAATGCTTTTAGCATATCCTTGCATCAACTTCACTTCAAATAAGGGTTCCCCATTTAGATTCTTTATGCCGTATATTTCTGCATCAGTGTAATTTGCGAGGGACAATGAATTAGAAGGAGAGAGGTACTTCGAGATGGTATTTTCGAGGTAATGATTTTCAATATCAAAGTTACTTTTTACCTCAATGAGAAAAATGAGTGTATAATTGCCTGAAGTCTTCTTTATCAATTCGTAGGATCCATTACGAAGCCCCACAAAAGAAGATCCCTCCATTACCGACCCTGGACCCGTTGGAAATGCATTGAATGAACTCCAGAACTTTAACTCATGATTTTTATAAACCAGAAGGTTAATGCCTTGATCAGAATAGGTTTTAATGAAGTCTGAAGCTGCATTCATATCCTGCGCAAACTTCTTGGCCTTTTCTACCTGCAAGCGATCTGACAGGAAATCATAGATGGTCTGCTCCTTAATAAGGAGTTTTTCCTGAAGCTGACGGGCATCGTACCTAAGCAGCTCTTTTTTTGTTATGGAATGCCTTAACGATAAGGCGGTAATGATACAACAAGCGCCCAGTATTAATAAAAGAAATCTTATTTTACCTCTTATACCCACGCCTGTTATATCTTTAAGGATTTATCATTACATTATACAGCGGCAGCAGAGCTCGTTTGCATAGCCCTGTTTACCTTTTTAACCAGGCCTTGCAATACATTTCCTGGTCCAACTTCAATAAATTCATCCGCTCCGTCTGCAATCATCTGTTCAATCGTCTGTGTCCACTTCACCGCACCTGTTAATTGAGTAATCAGGTTAGCCTTTATGCTTTTGGGATCTGTGTTTGGTTTAGGATCTACATTCTGGTAGATAGGACATACCGGTGGCAGTATCGTTACCTGCTGTATGGCTTCCTGCAGTTCGAGCCTTGCC
>CAMLDJ010000101.1 GCA_946478755.1 uncultured Pedobacter sp.
GTGTCGTTCTCATCATCAATGATCTTGTAAGAGAAGGTATCCTGGTGGCCGGCAACATCTTTATAAGAACGGCCCAGCAGGCGCTTCACAGAAAATATGGTGTTTTCGGGATCTGTGGTCAGGAATTCTTTGGCTTCATTACCTACAAGTGTCTCACCCTGTTTGTTGAAATGAACCACTGAGGGTACAAGCAAGCCTTTTCCGGTGTCATTGATCACCACTGCTTTTTTATCGGGATTGATGAAAGCGACCAGACTGTTGGTGGTCCCTAAATCAATTCCAACGATGATCTCTTCTTTTTGCAGGGAACCTGTTGCCAGGTTAATGGATATCTTTGCCATAGTACGGCAAATTTAGGAATGTTTCGGGGCTTTTTTGTTGTAATGTTGCAATGTTTGAAAACCGGATTCACTTTTCTCTCGTAAATATTCATATAAAATTTTAGAACCAGCTGCTTGGCGAACCTTTATCATAGGCTCCGATCGGCATTTAAACTTATGAAGAACATGAAAAATTTACAAGAGAAAAACACGATGGACCCGCTCCCAGGGGAAAAAAGTATGTTGACCGCACCATTACAGCGTCGTTCTTTCCTGCAATTTGCAGGGGCCGGAGCTGCGGCTATGGCGTTGGTGGCGGTAGGCTGTAAAAAAGACAGGCACGACCAGATGGATTCGGGTGGGGTTTTGCTAGATTTTAGGGATGATTTCGGTGTGCTTAATTACGCCTATGCTTTAGAACAGCTTGAAGCAGCCTTTTATATCCAGGTGGCCTCCAATCCGCCGTCGGCCTTTAGCGCGGCCGAGAAAACTTATTTTCAGGATATTCAGTTCCATGAAATTGCGCACAGAGAATTCTTTAAGAAAGCGTTGAGTAATGCTGCAATACGGAATCTGGAAGTAGACTTCTCGAGTATAAATTTTGGCGATCGTAACAGTGTTCTGGCGACCGCTAAAGCTTTCGAAGATTTAGGAGTTGCTGCTTACAACGGTGCCGGTGTCCGCATTAAAACAGATGCTTATCTGGTTGCTGCTGGTAAAATTGTTTCGGTCGAGGCCCGCCATGCGGCATACATCCGCGATTTAATTTCGAACGGAAGCTTTGCAAATGCCGAAGTGGTCAATGCTCAGGGACTGGATATGGCTTTAGCACCCGATCAAGTTTTGGCTGTTGCAGGAAAATATATCAAAACGAAAATCAATGTCATTAACCTTTAAACCTTAGAAAACATGAATATTGTAAATATATTAGAAGAAATAGAAAAAGTAGACGGTGAGATCTATGATCGGTTAAATCCAAGAAGAGCGGCGATGAAAGATTTTTTTAACCTGGGAAAAAAGGTCGCCTTAGCCGCAGCACCATTGGCATTGGGTTCGATGTTTACAAAGGCATACGGACAAACGACACCGCCTGCAGTAATTGATGTGTTAAATTATGCTTTGACCCTCGAATACCTGGAATATCATTTTTATAACCATTCCTTGCTGGCTGCTCCTGGGCTAATCCCGGCCGGCGCAGCAAATTCAGCCATAACCACTATTCGGGATCATGAAAAAGCGCACGTAGACTTGCTTAAAGGTGCAATTACAGCCAGTGGCGGTACTCCGGTATTTTTCAGCTATGATCAGTTCGATTTTACTGCAAAAAATACTTTTCCAACGGTGTATTCGGATTATAATATTTTTCTTGCGGTGGCTCAGGCATTTGAAGATACAGGAGTTAGGGCATACAAAGGTCAGGCGACCACCTTAAAAGGAATGCCTGTTTTAACAACAGCCTTGCAAATCCACTCTGTGGAGGCCCGTCATGCTGCTCATATTCGATCTATGCGAGCTGCGAACGGGGTAAATATTAAACCCTGGATCAGTCTTGGCGCTGGTGGTGTTGCAAATGATACGGGTATTGCTGCTGTCGACGCCGTCTATGCCGGCGAGGCGCTTGATGTGCAGGCAGATATAACCATTACCGGAATTGCCAATGGGGTAACTAAAGCTGCGGCTGTAGAAAGTTTTGATGAGCCCCTGGCAAAAGCGAATGTGTTAACCATCGCCGGCTTATTTATTAAATAAATAGCGTAGTGTTTTAAAAAAATAAGGCCCCGTAGGTATCTGATTGCCTACGGGGCCTTATGCCTAAAAGGAGATTAAATAGAGACATTACCGGCAACAATGAGCTGACTCATGGTTGGCGTAGCATTGCCGCCTCGTTTTTCGAGGGTAACGGCAAAGGTTTGCGCACCTGCAATAGCTTTCATATCGGCCAGAATTTTTGCACTTCCAGGTTTCGCATCAAACACGCCCAGATCGACAGGCTTTCCATCGACCAATGCCCAAAGCTGGTACTGGTGTGCGCTATCATTAAGCGGGAGCTGCATTTTCGAATGATCCATCAGTACGTGTTGACCACTGGGATGCCAATAGATCACCATTTTTGCCTTAGGATCCATCTTCGTCCCTGCAAGCTGTACAATCTTCCAGGTCGGATCGCTGGCAATAGCTGCAATTTTTTGTAGATCGGTATTGCTTTGTCTTATATATTTTATAGTACGGGTAAATTTCTCTTTTTCCAGGCTTAAGCTTGCAATTTGATCTTTGGCATTGCCTAGCTGGTTGCGGGCATTATATAGTGCAACACCACTCACAACGAGTAAGGAGGCGCAGGCAACAAGCGCGATACGTAGTGTTTTTATTTTCGATTCGTAAGAAGCATAGCTAAGCGGAACAATGGAAGTATCCTGAATAGGATCCGGACTAATCTGCGCTATTATTTTGTTTTTTATATCATCAGCAGGTTTTACAGCATGCTCTTGTGCATATTGTTCCATAGCAATTTCGATGGCTTCCATTTCCTGTTTTATTTCAGGATATTTTGCCGCCATCACTTCTACTTCTGCTTGTTCCTGTGCATTTAACTGCCCCAGAACATAAAGTTCAAGTATGCCCGATTCGATATATGCTTTTAGTTCTTCCAATTTAATTAAAATACTTTCTAAGTTGTAAAATTGCCATTCTGACCCGTGTTTTTACGGTGCCCAGCGGTAAATTTAGCTCTTCTGCAGCTTCTACATGTGTGTACCCCTTAAAATAAATCATATTTAATACCTTATTAAATTCTGGTTTAAGGGTGTTAACCATCTCTTTTAGGCCCAATAAATCTGAATTAAAGGTAATTTCTTTTTGCGTATCAATGAAATCTACGTTATTATCCAGGTCTTGGTTTTTGACTGCATTTTTAAAATCTTTAGAACGCACTTTGTCGATAGCCAGATTCCGTGCAATGTTCATCATCCAGGTAAACAAACGCCCCTTGCTGCTGTCGTAACTTTCGGCGGCATTCCATATTTTGATAAAAGTTTCTTGTAAGATATCTTCGGCGATTTCAGTTTGTGGCACTACTCTCGAAATTATTCCGAATAATGCAGCTGAGTACATGTCGTATAAAACACCTATAGCAACCGTGTCCCGGTTTTTCAGTTTACTAATGAGTTCTTCTTCAGGAAGTGATATCTTTTTGGCTATAGTCAATTGATCCGTAATATACAGTTATTATAACAAGAGCAGCGGGTCATTTGTTTTTATTGCCGGTGTCGGTAGCCTGACTATGGGGAGAGGGGATAATGTTATGTTTAATTTCTAAGCCATTCCGGTAATGCCTTTCGTTGAAAAAGAAGACAGGTGTATGGTTTAAAATGTGGCGTTCCTAATTGAGCCGTATTTTATTTCGTTATTTCCAACTGAAACTGCGAATTCCACTGAATTTCAATTAAATAGGGTTGGTTGCTGATGATCGTTGTACTTTTGGTTAAACCTAATCGGCATCTAATGACGGAAGAAGCAATTGCGTTTGTACTAAAGCCAAAACAAAAAGTTAAACGAAAACCCGCGAGGAGGGATGATGAACTTTGGAAGGGAATATTGGCTGACGTCTTTGATGATTTTCTACGGTTCTTTTTTTCGGAGGCAGAAGAACTATTCGATCTTAAGAAAAAGTTTGTTTTTCTTGACAAGGAGTTTAACAGGCTCTTTCCGCCAGAAGAAAATACCGCTGGAGTAAGATTTGTTGATAAACTTGTGAAAGTGCACTTAAAAGGTGGAGGGTCTGAATTCATATTGGTGCATGTAGAAATACAGGGCAGCAAAGGTCGTGAAGAGTTAAGCTCAAGGATGTTCCGCTACTTTTACAGAGCTAAGGACAAGCATAATGTTTCCATTACGGCATTTGCTATTTTAATAGATG
Organism: uncultured Pedobacter sp.; assembly: GCA_946478755.1. Next base: position 4,237 of record CAMLDJ010000101.1, read on the forward strand.
ATGTTAAAACTTATCATCCTAAAATATATAAAGAGGAGTATTTGGGTACAAGGCTGAGTTACGCATTTAATACTTATAAGCTTTTAAATCAGGATGAAGAAAAGCTACGGGCGGACCCCAATCCATTTGCTATAGTGGCGCTTACGGTTTTAATGGCCTTGAAAAACAAGAAAATTAACGATGAAGGCCTAAAATACATTAAAATTGATTTGACGCGTGAATTAATCAAAAGAAAACTTGATAAAGCAAAGCATGAAAAAATTATGGCCTTTCTTGCCTATTATGTGAATTTTGAAAACCCGGAAATGATGAGTAAATTTGAAGAAGAAGTCGAAAAACTAACTGGAAAGACTACACCTATGGGAGTCAAAGAGATATTACTGGAAAGACGGGAAAGGGAAGGAATTGAAAAGGGCCGCCAGGTGGAGCGTGCCAAAGCTTTAGAAGAAAAGAAGATGATAGCCCGCAATTTGAAGAATAAATCAGTCGATCTTAACATTATCGCAGAAGCCACCGGACTCCCTGTAAAAGAAATCGAATCACTATAACGGGGATTGTATTAAGTCTTGAGTTCTTTTTTGTGTATGTTATACAACCACAGCACAATACCCTGATAGCAGTCCCTTCCTTTCGGCTGGTTATGGAGTTAAGGATTCTGTCGAACACCTCATCCATATAAGTAAACATATCGCTGTTGTATTTCTGTTTAATTTCTGAGTCCGTCCGGTAATGTTTTTTTGAAAAATAAAACAGGTATATGGTTTAAATGTAGTTGGTGATAAACTATATAATACGAAGCAAGGTAAAAGAAAAACAAAGCAGGAATCAGGTAAAGGAAAACAAAAGAAATTAAATGAAATTCAATATTGAATTTTAACTTTATTATAAGATTTAAAATATTATCAATATTTTGCCAATGATTTAAACCAGATATTGTATCGCATGCATTAAAAATGAAGTACACAGATGAACATTCATTATTGCAACTCGTTTCTTCCGGAAATGAAGAAGCATTTACAGTCCTTTATGAACGTAATCGTGTGCAAATTTACCTTTTTATAAAAAAATATCTAAAATCTTCACAACTTTCTGATGACATCTGCCAGAATGTATTTTTAAAGATATGGGAGCGCAAAGAGGATTTGCATGCCATTAATTCTTTCAACGCTTATGCATTTACGATCGCTAAACGTCAATGTCTGGATTTCTTAAAACATGCTGCTGTTGAACAAACTGCGATGAACTTAATTCTCCAGAGCTATCCAGTGGAGAAAAATGTGGTAGAGGAAGACCAGCAACACCATGAATACATCCGTTTTATAAACGATACACTTTTGAGACTGCCAGTGCAAAGCCAGGTGGTATTTAAACTCTGTCGCCAGCAATATAAAAGCTATGATGAAGCCGCCGAAATTCTGGGTATTTCCCGTCATGCTATAAAAAAACACATGGTAAGATCAATGAAGGTCTTACGGTCGGCCGCGGAATCTGAGCTCGGCATTTCTATGACCATTTTATTGGTTTTATTATCAGGAATTTAAATTACCTGAATTTATTTCAATTAGGGGGTACCTTCTGGAATCATTCAATCGTCTTTATGATCAAAAGGGCTAAACCGGGATATGCAAGACCAAAATTCAAGTCACAAAAGAAAATTGATTCGACGTTATGCAGAAAACGCAGCGTCTGAAAAAGAACTGCAGTCCCTTTTCGGAATGATCAGTAATAACGAAATGGATCATTTACTGGAAGAAGAGATGGACAGGGATATAAGGGCAAGTGGTGCGTTAAATCAGGAGAAGCGCAGATTTACCGGATGGTATAAATATGCAGCAGCATCCCTGATCATCCTCACCCTATCGGCTGTGACCAGTTATTTTCTTTCCAGCAGCAGTAAAAACGATAACCTGAGTAAAACAAACAAGAATATTGAACCAGGTGGCAATGTCGCCTACTTAACGCTGAGCAACGGAAAACGGATTGCACTTACTGAACTGGACAACGGAACAATAGTTAAAGAGGCAGGGGTAGAGATCGTTAAAGGCGCTAACGGACAACTGATTTATAAACTGTCAGCTGTGGAAGGAACTACTGCTGATCATATGTTCAACACGATTGAAACCCCAAGGGGCGGACAGTACCAGATTTTACTTCCTGATGGCTCTAAAGTATGGTTAAATGCTGCATCATCTTTAAAATACCCTACTTCATTTACTGCATTAAAAGAAAGGAACGTTGAACTCAAGGGAGAAGCGTATTTTGAGGTTTCGAAAAATAAAGCAAAGCCATTTATCGTGCATAGTGCAAGGCAGGACGTAAAAGTACTGGGTACCCATTTCAATATCAATGCATATGCCGATGAGCCTCAGGTAAAAACGACGTTGATAGAGGGGGCTGTATGTGTGAGTGCAACACCATTTAAAGAAATACTGAAACCGGGCCAGGAATCTGTTCTGAGTGCATCGGGTATGCAGGTCAAAGAAGTGGAAACCGAAGAGGCGATTGCCTGGAAAAACGGTGAGTTCATGTTCTCGAGTGAACCCATCACAGCCATTATGCGCAAAATATCGAGATGGTATAATGTGGATGTTAGTTACCAGGGAAATTTAGCTCAAATGCGGTTTACAGGGACTGTATCCAGGTATTCGAATGTTTCCGATGTGTTACAAATGTTGGAAATGACCAATAAAATAAAGTTCAGTATGCAAGGTCATCAAATAAAAGTAACCGCCAATGTCACCAGGTAAATAAAAATAAACCAAATAAAACCAACCAGAAAATGAAAAATTCCGAACCAGACCCTTAGCCTGCCACAAAACACCGGGATATAAAAATCAGGAGTGCTACCAACACCCCTGATCAAATGTTCAGGTGCTATAAAAAATGTCGCAAAACAAGGATTATAAAAACCTAAACGAACCAAATGTATACTGTGCCACGACTAAAACCAAATTTATTTGGGAAAGAAGCGTCTAAATTGATGGAGGAAGGTCCTCCACTTAGCTTGTTACCATCCAATTCCTAATTAGTGATTGGAACTTAATCAGAAAAACAATTATGAAAATCTTAAAGACAAACGATAATGTTTACAACGTTTACAAAACTTCTTGCTTACCTGTTAAGCGACCTGGCTTGTACGAGCCGGGATAGTGCGAGAGAATTGCGTCCGGTGCTGGGAGGAGCCAGAATTGCAAATCCTCCACTGCCTACGGGACAAATCTCTACAAAGATCTTATCTAAACCTCATTCCTTTTTAACGAAATTTCTACTCGTTATGAGATTAACTATAACAATACTAATGCTTGCAATTCTTCAGGTAAGCGCAGCAACTTATGGTCAGAAAATAACGCTTTCTGAAAAGAATGCGTCTCTGGAAAAAGTATTAAAAAAAATCAGGTCACAAAGTGGGTTTAACTTTCTTTATGAAGACGCAGATATAGCCGGTTCGAAGGCGGTTAATATTGAGTTTTTAAACATTCCTATCCATGATGCCCTGGACAGACTGTTTGTAAATCAACAGCTAACTTACTCAATAAAAGATAAGACCGTTGTGATTAAAGCAAAAACACCTGCTTCCCATCTGATGGCGGCTTTGATAGACATCAAAGGGAGCGTATTTGATGGGGAAGGGCAACCTTTACCTGGCGCAAGCGTACGGGTAAAGGGCGGCTCAAAAGGTACGACTACCAATTCAAAGGGGGGATTTGAGCTGAAAGGTGTGGATTCAAAATCGACCCTTGTGGTTTCCTATATCGGTTTTCTGAATAAGGAGATCCCTGTGAATAACCAGACACAATTGACCATCCGTCTGGAAGCAGACCAGTCTAAATTAAATGAAGTGGTGGTTATTGGATATGGCACTGCAAAAAGAAGCGATCTGACCGGTTCTGTTGGACAGGTTAATATGAGCGATTTTCAGCAGGCCCCGGTAAGGTCTTTTGATGAGGCGCTGGCTGGGCGTGTTGCCGGAGTACAGGTTACTTCATCCGAAGGACAGCCAGGGTCAGGTATCGATATCATCATCAGGGGGGCAAACTCTTTAACACAGGACAATTCTCCTTTGTATGTGATTGACGGTTTCCCTACTGAAAATTTCGATAATAACGCCATCAATCCGGAAGAAATTGAATCTATCGACGTGTTAAAAGATGCCTCGGCCAGTGCTATTTATGGGGCAAGGGGAGCAAATGGCGTCATCATCATTACCACCAAAAGAGGCAAGATAGGTTTACCTGTTCTCAAATATAACGGATCATACGGAATCCAGAACAACATCTATGAGGTTCCATTGATGAGCCCTTACGAATACCTGAAGCTACAAAGCCAGGTTACTCCGACAGATTATGCAAATGCTTATCTGGGACCCATTATAGACCCGGCTGATCCTACCGCACCGCCAACTTATAAATATACGTTGGAGGATTATCGAAATACAGAAGGAATAGATTGGCAGAACCAGCTTTTCCGGACCGCTCCCATGCAGAGCCATTCCTTATCGATGTCCGGCGGAACAGAAAAAACCCGATATTCTCTGTCCGGACAGCTATTTCAGCAGGACGGTACTATTATTAACTCGGGTTACAGGCGTCAGCAGGGGAAAATGACCCTGGACCAAACGGTGAGCGACAAATTTAAAATAGGGGGAGATATTACCTATACCAGTTCTAAAACTTTCGGTTCGGCAACTTCAACTGCTGCCAACTCTTCAATGAACAACTTTTTATATAGTGTTTGGGGATACAGACCTGTAACACCTATAGGTATATTACCTGAGGATGTGTTAGAGGAATCTTCGGACGATTTTGTAAATACTGCAACCGATTACCGGTTTAATCCGATCATGACCGCTGAAAATCAGTTAAGGCAAACTTTTTCAAGAAATTTTGTGGGAAATGGGTATGCGGACTACACATTTATGCCTGGGCTTAAACTAAGGGTAAGCGGTGGAATCAACCGCGTACAGAAACGTGCGGAAGCTTTTAACAACTCAAATACCTATAGTGGCAGTCCATCCAACCCGTTTACCAACGGGCCAAACGGAAGCATCGTAAATTATGAGACCACTACCTGGTCTAACGAGAATATTTTAACCTACAATAAGAAATTCAGCAAGGATCATCAATTGAATGTAATAGCTGGTTTTACTTTAAACGGAAATAAATATGGTTATTATGGTTTGTCAGCCAATGCTTTACCTAATGAAGCGCTCGGTCTAAGCGGCCTTGCTTCAGGAAAAGCTCAGCCTGTTACTTCTTACAACTCTGAGTGGTCGCTGGTATCGGGACTGGCAAGGATCAATTACAGCTATAAAAATAAATACCTGTTTACAGCCTCTATGCGTGCCGATGGTTCCTCTAAATTCGGGCCGGGTAACCAATGGGGTTATTTCCCTTCAGGTGCCATTGCCTGGAAAATGATCAATGAGGATTTTATGAAAAATATTTCCTTCCTTTCGGATGCCAAACTGAGACTGAGCTGGGGTATTACCGGCAATAACCGAGTAGACGATGGGGCTCGCTTTCCGCAAATGACCTACCCGATCAATTCTTATTATTCCTTTGAGAATCTGCTTGCCCAGGGCATCAACATTACCAATGTTGGCAGTCCGGATCTGAAATGGGAAAGCACAAAACAAACAGACCTGGGCTTGGATCTGGGCTTGTTCAAGGGGCGAATAAACCTGACCGCGGAGTATTATCGTAAAAATATAAGTGATTTGCTGTTAAATGCCTTGCTGCCTTATACCACAGGTTATGTCAGTGCTTTTAAAAATATTGGGGCGACAAGGAATGAAGGTTTCGAGTTTTCAATCAATACAATCAATATTAAAAGTAAAAATTTCTCCTGGACCAGCAGTTTCAATATTGCCTTCAACAGGAATAAAGTTATGGAACTCACCGAAAACCAGGAGAGTTTAATAAGCACGATTAGCTGGGATAGTTTTTATAGTTCTGTGCCCCTATATATAGCCAAACTGGGTCAGCCTATGGGCCAGATTTATGGTTATATATGGGATGGTGTATACCAACCGGAAGATTTTACACAACCTACCCCAACAACTTATCTGTTAAAACCAGAAGTTGCTACAAATGGTAATGCCAGAACTTCAATAAGGCCCGGCGATATCAAATACAGAGACATTAATGGCGATGGTACAGTAAATGATTTTGACCGTACCGTAATCGGACGTGGCTATCCAATACACCAGGGAGGTCTGTCTAACAATTTTCAATACAGAAATTTCGATCTGGGCGTATTTTTCCAATGGTCGTATGGCAGCGATATTGTAAATGCCAACAGGTTGATTTTTGAGGCTGGAAACAAAGCCTTCCTAAACCAGTATGCCACTTTTGAAGATCGCTGGAGCCCTGAGCATACGAATACCACTATGCACCGTGCCGGTGGACAATATGGTTATAGTTATTCAACGCGTGTTGTAGAGGACGGTTCGTTTTTAAGATTGAAAACGGTATCCCTGGGCTATACACTGCCAAAGAGTTTGCTAAACAGCCTTAAAATCAAAAGTCTGAGGGTGTATGCTTCGGCCCAGAATCTTTATACCTGGACCAATTATTCTGGTGCAGATCCTGAAGTCAACGTTAAAAGGACCGCTTTAACGCCGGGATTTGATTATTCGGCTTACCCGCGTGCACGCACGATCACTTTTGGTGCCGGTATATCTTTTTAGTCACCAGATGAATAAATGAACAGGACATGAAATTATCATTAATTTATAATCCAATGAAAAAAATAATTCTTTTAAGTTTTGTTGCAGTCATGTGCTCAACAACTGGCTGTAAGAAGTTTTTAGATAAAGTACCATCATCATTTGTAGCCCCGGAAAATTACTTCAATAATGAAAAGGAGGTGAATACTGCTTTAAACGGCGTATATGATATTTTGAGCAGAGAGCAGATCTACGGCGGGCAATTACCCATCCGTCATGCCGTTAGCACTGACGAATCTTTCTTCTCCTATGCTTCTTTTCCTACAGGACCTTTTTATTACAATTTTGGTTCGGAAGATGCCACTATACGCGATTTATGGAAGAACCTATATGATGGGATAGAACGTGCCAATGTGCTGTTGGCTAATTTAAGCAAGGCAACAATGGATGAGGAGAAAAGATCGGTTGTGAAAGGTGAAGCACTTTTTCTGCGCGCCTATTATTACTTTATATTGGTGCAAAACTGGGGTGGCGTACCACTAAAGCTCAGCCCCACTACTTCTATTAACAATGTAAATATCCCAAGGAATTCGGTTAAGGAGGTATACGATCAGATCTTAAAAGATATGACGGAGGCCGAAGGCCTTGTTAGAAAAATCTCGGACATCGGTTTTGGCGGTCGGGTCTCCAAATCGGCTGTACGAGGTATTCTGGCAAGAGTATGCTTAAACATGGCCGGTTTTCCTTTGAAAGAGGTGGCCAGATATAAGGATGCAGCTACATGGGCTGCAAAAGTAAATGAATTTGGAGAACATTCCCTTAATCCGGATTATAGCCAGGTTTTTATCAATCTGTGTAAGGATGAATATGATATAAAGGAAAGTATTTTTGAGGCTGAACTATGGGGATCAAATAGTGATGAATTCAGAGAAGGAGGACGAATCGGCAATGAAAATGGGGTAAAGTGTTCTGCATCTACTGACCTGATTGCAACAGTTGGTTACGCTTATGGTTTTGTAAGCACAACCAGAAAACTGTATACCTCTTATGAATTCAATACAACTGATGTATCAAAACGTGATTTGAGGAGAGACTGGGCCATTTCGACCTATACGCTTAATGCTTCCGGGGTAAAAGCCAATATCTCCGCTTCAAACATTTACGGCCGGAACTGTGCCAAATGGCGTAGGGAATATGAAAAAGTAACGCCTAAAAACAAAAATTATACCCCTATCAATTTTCAGATACTGAGATATGCAGATGTCTTGCTGATGCTGGCTGAAGCGGAGAATGAGGTAAACAACGGGCCAAATTTAACTGCCGTAAATGCACTGAATGAGGTAAGAAGAAGGGGGTATGGTAAACTGTTGCCCGGCGCAACCAATCCGGGCAATGCCGATTATCCGAATGCAATTTCGTTAAATAGAGGTGATTTTTTAAAGGTGGTTCAGGATGAAAGGGCCCGGGAGCTTTGTTTTGAGGGTTTACGCAAGTCAGACCTGATCAGATGGGGTATTTTTGTAAGCACGATGCAGACAACAGCTGCTGAGTTTACGCAGTACGCATCTATGAGCACTACGATTTATAAAAATGCAAGAGATGCTGCACAACGCGTAAGTGATAAATTTTTACTGTACCCTATTCCAATCCTGGAAATGTCGCTAAACAAAGCTATGGTACAAAATGAAGGATATTAATATGGAGCAGACAATTAAATCGCTAAAAATGAAAAGAATATTATTATTTCCTATACTTTTCCTGCTGCTATCAGCCTGCAACAAGAAAGAGGTTGTTGCTCCTGATTTCAATGTTGCCGTTGCGCAGGGTAAGACAACTTTTAAAGTTGACGAACAAATTGATTTCAGTTTTTCCGGAAATCCGAATTACATTACCTTTTACTCTGGTGAAGCTGGTAAGATGTATGAGTTCAAAGACCGCATCACTGCAGGGGCAAGAACAGATATTGGTGTTCCTATCCAGAACATGACCACTCAGTTATTGACCTATCCTTACAGTTATAAAGCGGAGGGTACTTATACCGTAACTTTTGTAGTCAGTAATACGAGTGTATATGGTTCTATTACTGATGTTAAACAAATTGTGCTCTCGATAGTTCCCTAAATGCTATGGATAGCGCTGAAAGGCGCTATCCTAGAATTACTTAATTATTAACGAGTTCTTTTTTGTGTAAGTTGTACAACCACAATACGATATCCTGATAGCTGTCTGTCCCTTTTGGCTGGTTATTGAGTTTAAGGAATCTGTCGAACGCCACATCCATATAAGCGAACATATCGCTGTTGTATTTTTTCCAGAAAGCTTTGTCTATTTGTAAATCCTCGATCGTGACTTTGTTAATGGTTTTATACAGCAACTCATAATCTTCGGGCGACTTGAGTCGGATCTCGAAAAGAATATTTTTAAATACCTCGTATGCGGCAGAATACCGAAAGTAAGGATCGCTGCTATTGCTGGCCACCAGGTAACCCACCAGGTTCGCCTCGTCTTCCCTGGCTACGCCCAGCTGATGGGCAATTTCGTGACAGGTAACAAATGGGAGTGCCGTAAGGGGTAGCCGCATATTTACATTTGCCTCGGCCGAAAGTGGACTGTAATAGCCCTCTATGCCAATTTTAGTGATCACCCAACTGTTTAATACCGGCTTTACGGCCGGAACGCGATAAGTAAAAAAAACATTCTCTTCTTTCATGCCATCATAAGCCTGTTTGGCCTTTTGTTCCAGCTGGCCTACGGTGTAATTTCCTTTTTTTACCTGCTGAAGGGTATTTAGGCGGGTAATGAAGTATTTGCCTAATGAAACGAGCTGTGGGGTAGTGTATTTTTCATTGCTGATGGACAGTTGGCTGGCGATGGGCAGGCGTGAATAATTAAGTCCCCATAATATTTTGAAGAGCAGGTAAAGGATCATTAAAAAATTCAGGACCTGCAGGGAAATGTTAAGGCCATCCGTTCTTTTTAATTTCTTTTGAACGAGTCTTCTATAAAAGAGGTATCCATAACGGATCACATAAAGGATCAGCAGCAGGTAAAGGAAATCCCCCAGGGCAAAAGGCACCAGACTGCTGAAGGACCGTTGTACAGGGGCGATGAAATTATAAATGCCGCGGGAGTAATACTGCTCCACCCAATTGCTGTTGAAGCCAATCGCATATACCATTGCCGAAAGGATAAACAGCAGGGTAAACTGCTTTATTTTTGGCTGGTATGCAGGATTCATTAGCGGTTAAAGGACAATCTCTTTCCGGTTTCCTGCGTGGTAAACTTTCCTTGGGAGTAAGCAAGGTTACCCGATACAAAGGTATGGGTGATCTCGGCCTGGAAGGTTTGTCCTTCAAAGGGCGACCAGCCACATTTGTACAGTACATTTGTTCGGGTTACTTTAAAAGGATCGTTTAAGTTTACCAATACCAGATCGGCCCAATAGCCTTCCCTGATAAATCCCCTTTTGTCAAGATTGAAGCAGGTAGCGACATTGTGTGCTGTTTTTTCGGCGATCTGCACTAAAGATATTTTGTTCTGGTGGTACATTTCGAACAGGGCCGGTAAAGCATGCTGTACCAATGGGCCACCCGAAGGCGCCTGTAAATAAGGCTGCTCTTTTTCTGCTATGGTATGTGGCGCATGGTCTGTAGCGATGATGTCGATGTATCCCTCCAGCAGGCCTTTCAGAATACCTTCTTTATCGGCTGCTGTTTTTACTGCCGGGTTCCATTTTATCCAGTTGCCTTTGGTGGCATAATCGCGGTCGTCGAACCAAAGGTGGTGTACACAAGCTTCAGCAGTTATTCTTTTATCTGCAAGTGGCGTTTTATTATCGAACAAGGCCACTTCTCTGGCCGTAGAGATGTGAAGGATGTGCAGGCGTGTGTTGTATCTTTTTGCCAGTTCTACCGCTAAGGAAGAGGATTTATAGCAGGCCTCTGCACTGCGGATCAGCGGATGCATTTCTATGGTAATGTTCTCGCCATATTTCTCTTTGTATATCGCTAAATTGTGCTGTATGGTCTGTTCATCTTCACAATGTGTAGCCACCAGCATAGGGGCTTCTTTAAAGATGTTTTCCAATACTTTCTCATTGTCCACCAGCATATTGCCTGTTGATGAACCCATGAATACCTTGATGCCGCAAACGTTTTTAGGATCTGTTTTTAATACTTCTTCCAGGTTGTTGTTGGAGGCGCCCATAAAAAAGGAATAGTTGGCCAGCGACATTTCTGAAGCGATGGCATATTTATCTGCCAACAGGTCCTGGGTAAGCGTATTTGGCACCGTGTTGGGCATCTCCATAAATGAGGTGATCCCTCCGGCAACGGCAGCCATGCTTTCTGAAAAGATATCAGCTTTGTGCGTTAGTCCGGGTTCTCTGAAGTGTACCTGATCGTCGATCATTCCCGGGAAAAGATGTAAGCCTTCGGCGTTGATCTCCTGATCCGCTGGCGCATCTATATTTGGCGCAATCTTTTCAATAAATCCGTTTTTGATGAGTACATCGGCAACAACAATTTGCCCCTCGTTTACGATCGAAGCAGCTTTAATCAGAATGGTATCCATGCTGTCAAAATTAGAAAAAAACTTTTCAATATATTCTAATTAGAATATAATGTATACTATAAAAGTAATAAATCAGCGAGCTTTTGCATTGGAGGACTAAACAAGCGAATATGGAACCTTTGCATCGAGGTTTAGACCGGTGACTAAATAAATTTTGTCTATTTTTGCAAAATGGCCAAGAAATTCGAGGAGTTTAACCTTAACCGACAGATCTTAAATGCAGTAGCTGATGCCGGATTTGCCGAGGCGACACCGATACAGGAAAAAGCAATTGCACCTGTTTTATCCGGACAGGATATTTTTGGGATTGCGGAGACCGGTACCGGGAAAACGGCCGCATATGTTTTGCCGATTTTAATGCAGTTGAAGTATGCCCAGGGGGATGCTGCACGTGCATTGATACTGGCGCCTACCAGGGAATTGGCCATGCAGATTGCCGAGCATGTAAAGCTATTTTCGACCTATACCGACCTGCGCTCTGTAGTGGTATTTGGTGGCATCGGCCCGAAGACACAGATCGAACAGATCAAAGCTGGGGTGGATATTATTATTGCCACACCGGGCAGGTTCCTGGATATTTATCTGGCGGGGCATATCAATACCCAGTACCTGAAATTTCTGGTGTTGGATGAGGCGGATAAAATGATGGACATGGGCTTTATCGGCTCTATACACCGGATCCTGGAAATTGTTCCCCGCAAACGGCAGAACCTGCTGTTCTCTGCTACGATGAGCAGCCTGGTCCAAAAGATAGCGGGTGATTTTCTTAAGAATCCGACCATTATTGAAGTCGGCGAGCAGGCTACACCAGCTTCTACCGTTACGCAGGTTTTATACGAGGTGCCCAATTTTAAGACGAAGATCAACTTGTTGCAGCACCTGATGAAAAATGATGAAGAGTTTAAGCGGCTGATCATTTTTTGTAAGACTAAAACCGTTGCAGACAATATACACAGTTTTATCTCCCGTCGTTTTGGCGAAGAAGCGGTAAGGGTGATCCATGCCAATAAAGGCCAGAATACCAGGATCAACTCGATCAATGCTTTTAAAGAAGGTAACATCAGGGTTTTGGTAGCTACTGATGTGGCCTCGCGGGGGATCGATGTGACTGAAGTGAGCCATGTGATCAATTTCGATGTGCCGATCGTGATTGAAGATTATGTGCACCGGATTGGAAGGACCGGACGAGCTTATGCCAAGGGCGATGCCCTGACGTTCTGCGGTCCGGCCGAGAAATATTACATTCAGAAAATAGAGAAGTTAATCAGACAACAGATTCCTGTTGTACCTTTGCCGGCGGAAGTTTTTGTGGAAGAAACGCCTTATGAAGAGAAACAAGCTATTGCCCGTGCAATAGATGATCAGAAAAGGAAAGAGGATCCTGATTTCAAAGGAGCATTCCATGAGAAAAAACATGCTGCAGCCATAGCTGCGGCAGCCAGGAACAAGACAAACAAGCAGCCGGCCTGGAAAAAGAAAAAGTTTAAAAAATAGGATAGGAATTGAAAGTAAAACTGACCCCGCTTAATATCGTTTCGGCTTTATGCCTGGTCATTGCTGTGCTGGTATTGCTGGATAAAAAGGATGCCAGGTACCCTCAGCATGTCGATATGACCGGTTTACTTTCCGGATTCTGTGTTTTAACTGCGGTGATCGCCTTTATCTCCGACCTTATTTTCAGAAAATTTATTCCCAGCCTTAAAAAACTATGGATCATTGAGAGCGTACTCATCGTTTTCGTGATCATTTTAATATTTATCATAAAAGTTAGCATAAAATAATGAAGCAAGCAGAAATCAAAATCACAGTTCAACTGGATGACAATAACGTACCGGAAAATATCATGTGGGAATCTACCGATGCGGAAACTAAAGAACAGGTGCCGG
>CAMLDJ010000102.1 GCA_946478755.1 uncultured Pedobacter sp.
CGCTGGTTTCTTTGCCTTTTTCTGGGCTGCTGGAGGTGGTGCTTGTGGGCATGGAGCGGCAGCTGGAGACGGTGGAGGTGAGTACGGGCTACCAGAGACTGCCTAAGGAGCGTGCCACAGGTTCGTTTTTACAGTTGTCTGGTAAGGTTTTGAATGAGCAGGTGGGGACTGGGATTATTGCCAGACTGGAGGGGATTACCAGTAGCCTGAGTGTTGACCGCAAAAGTAATGGGGGTGAGGGCTACGGAATTATTATCCGTGGGATCGGGACGCTGCGGGGGCCGAGAAGTCCACTGATCGTGCTGGATAATTTCCCCTATGAGGGGGATATTAATAATATCAATCCAAATGATGTGGAGAGTATTACGGTGCTGCGGGATGCGGCTGCAGCCTCGATCTGGGGCGCCAGGGCAGGTAATGGGGTGATTGTAATCAATACCAAAAAGGCGCGGTTCAATGATAAACTGAAGGTATCCTTTTCTGGGAGTCTGAAGGTAACAGGAAAACCTGATCAGTATTACCAGAGCAAAATATCAGTAGATGATTTTATTGATCTGGAGAACTTTCTTTTTGATAAGGGTTATTATACGAGTTTTGAGGTGGGGACTGCCAGGGCGCCGCTCTCTGAGGTGGTGGAACTACGGATTGCGGCCAGGGACGGGCTGATCAATGCGGGCGATGCGAAATCTAGGATCGATGTACTGAGGGGCTACGACCTGAGAAGGGATCTGGACAGATATGTGTTCCAAAATGCAACCGCCCAGCAGTACAGTCTGCAGATGGGGGCGGGGTCCGAAAAAAGGAACTGGCTGCTGTCGGCGGGCTTTGACCATAATGTGAGTTCGCTTGCCGCGCCGTTCAGCCGCTATAACTTAAAGGCAGAACAGAATTTCAAGGTAACCTCTAGGCTTACCTTAACGGGGAACCTGATGCTGACCTATACGAACAGCAAAAACGGAAGGACCGATCCGTCACAGATCAATTCGGCCACAGGGATGCTTCCGCCCTATACGCGCTTAGCGGATGAGAATGGGAATTCCCTTCCGGTCATTACCGATTACAGGACCGGTTATATCAGCTCGGCAGGAAACGGTAAGTTTTTGGACTGGAGATATTATCCCTTGGAAGATTATAAGTATACCCGTTCGGTCAATAACGTGAACGATGTACTGGCGTCGTTCAGGGCATCTTATCAGGTGCTGGACTGGCTTAAAGTGGCTGCAACCTATCAATTTGAGCAGCAGGACGGGAAAATAAAATCGGTAAATACCCCGCAGAGTTATCTGGTGCGGAATCTGGTGAATGTTTTTTCTTCTATTGATGCAGGCGGTACCTTAAAGCGGAATATTCCTTTGGGAAGCATCGTCGACCAAGACTATTCGCTGCTGCAGGGACATAACATGAGAGGTCAGGCAGATATCGATAAGGTGATGGGCAGGCATGCACTTTCGGGGATCATTGGTGGCGAGATCAGGAGCAATGGTACAGAGACTAACGCTGGCAGGGTGTATGGACTGAATGAATCTACGTTGACGACTTCTGTTGTAAACTACCTGGATCCGGTGAGAACTTTTGTGACGGGGAATCTGGAGTATATCACCAATAGGGATGCTTTCGGGAAAACGTTGAACCGTTATGTTTCCACTTTTGCGAACCTGGCCTATACTTTTGATGACCGTTATACGCTTTCTCTGAGTGGAAGACGTGATGCTTCCAATCTTTTTGGCCTGAAGACGAATGATAAATGGAACCCGCTGTTTTCTTCAGGATTTTCCTGGGATATCTCAAAAGAGAAGTTCTGGCGCAGTAGCCTGATTTCTTTTTTGAAACTGCGGACAACTTTCGGCGCAAGTGGAAATACTGATCCCCGGAGCACAGCAGTGACTACGATTTCCTATTCTGGTTTCAATTCGGTCTTCACACAGAGCCCTTATGCGCTGTTCAGTAATTATGCCAATCCGGAACTGAAATGGGAACGGATATTTATGTTCAATGCTGCGCTGGATTTCGGGTTTAGAGAAAACAGGGTAAGGGGCAGTCTGGAATATTACCGTAAAAAATCGGTTGACCTGCTTGCTTTGACCCCCATTGACCTCACTGCGGGGGTTGGTGCCACTATAATCAAGAATTCTGGTGTAATCCAGGGGGACGGTGTAGATCTGGAACTAAGCAGTCGGAACCTAACAGGAAAGTTTAACTGGTCAACCGACTTCTTTTTAAATTATTACAAGGACAGGGTGCTCAAGAATTACAACAGTACATTTAACGGCAGGGGGAAATTGAACGGCAACGTTTCTTATACCGGACTTGTGGGTTACCCGCTTTTTGGGATGATCTCCTTCAAGTGGGCCGGGCTTGATCCGGCCACAGGCGATCCGCAGGGGATATTGAACGGTGCGGTCAGCAAAAATTATGATGCGCTGATGGGAAGCTCGCTGAAGTTTGAGGATATGGTCTACCATGGTACTGCGCTTCCGTTATTTTCGGGCGGATTGGGTAACAGTTTTTCCTATGCCAGTTTTACCTTAAGCGTGAGGATGAGTTTTAAGCTGGGTTATTACTTTAGGAAACGTGCACTGGACTATGGATCGCTTTTCATCGGCCGCGAGGGGAACGCTGACTATGCAAAGCGGTGGCAGAAACCAGGGGATGAGCTGATCACCAGTGTTCCCAGTCTGATCTATCCCAATTCCAATGTGCGGGATGAGTTTTACTGGGGTTCGGAGATCAACGTATTAAAGGAGGACCACATCAGGATGCAGTATGTGAACTTAGGGTATGATTTTAAGCCGACCGACTTAAAAAAGACAGGGTTTTCCAGACTGCAGTTGTTCGTAGTGGCCAGTAACCTGGGGATTATCTGGCGGGCCAACAAAGAAGGCATCGATCCTGATTATGTGGGTATACCTGATGCAAGGAGCATTGCATTTGGTTTTAAATCATCTTTATAAATATTAAGATATGAAAAGGTTAATCTTTTTGGGCATGTTTTTACTGTTGGTGTTCAGTTCATGCAAGAAATTTCTGGATGCAAAGTCCAACCAGTCACAGGCAATCCCTGAGACGCTTCCCGATCTGCAGGCGCTACTGGATCAGTATCAGCTTATAAACTATGTTGACGGCAATTCAGCGGAAGTGAGCACCGATGATATATACCTGACTGATGTAGATC
The DNA here is from genome assembly GCA_946478755.1 of uncultured Pedobacter sp. The sequence goes on from CAMLDJ010000102.1 coordinate 3,173, forward strand.
TGGCGGCAAGGGCAGAGAATGAGCGGAATATGTATACCTGGCAGCGGGCAAATATATTCTTGCAGGAATCGAATGAATGGTTTCATAATTATAGGGCGATCAACCGGACAAACGTAGTGCTCGAATCTATCCGCAAAATTGATAGGAATGCAGGTAATGCTTTTGAGTGGGATAATGTATCTGGGCAGGCTTATTACCTCAGGGCAAAAAACCACCTTCGGGGCCTGTATGTTTGGGGGAATGCTTATAATGAGCAGTCAGACAGTGATCTGGGGGTGCCGTTGAAACTGAACGCTGATTTTAATGAACCTTCTACCAGGGCGACTGTTGCGGCTGGCTATGCGCAAGTAATTTCGGACCTGAAAAGGGCTGCTGCAGCATTGCCTATAAAGGCTGTCCATGTCATGCGACCGTCAAAACCAGCAGCATTTGCGCTTCTGGCAAGGGCCTATTGGTCGATGCGCAGATATGATCTTTCGTTGTTGTATGCTGATTCATGTCTGCTGTTGAAATCAGATCTGCTGGATTATAATTTGCTGAATGCGTCCGCGGCATATCCTATCGGACAGTTTAATGCCGAGGTGCTGCATGATAGTTATTTTACTTCTCCAGTGCTGACCAATGCCAGAGGAAAGATCAATCCTTCGCTTTATGCACTGTATGATGCTAATGATCTGCGCAGAACGATATTTTTTAATGACAACAAAAATGGTACGTTTGGTTTTAAAGGGAGCTATGAAGGTAATTCCAACTTCTTCAGCGGGCTTGCGGTGAATGAGATTTTACTGATCAGGAGTGAGTCTCTGGCCAGGGCCGGTAGGCTCTCGGAGGCACTGTCTGATCTAAACCGTTTGCTTCGTAACCGTTATAAAAAGAATACGTTTGTCGAAAAATCGGGCGCCGATCAGAAGGAGGTACTGGATATGGTTCTTTTGGAAAGGAGAAAAGAACTGTTGCTCCGGGGCTTGAGATGGGTAGATGTTAAAAGGCTTAACAGGGAAGGTGCAGGGATTTCATTTAGCAGAAGCGTTAAAGGGACGGTGTATAGTCTGAAAGCCAACAGTTCTGCTTTTGCACTACCGATCCCGGAGCGGGTAATCGAGGTGGCGGGTCTTGAACAGAACCCATAAATGCAATGGTGCAGATCTTTTCTGCACCATTGATTGTTGTTATTGTTCCCTGGCAGAGATCAGCTCCTGCGACTCCAACACGGCTTCGTTATCCTTGCCAGAAAGATAGGTCGAAAGGGACGTTTCAATTCCGATTGTGCATGGCACCTCCGGAGCTCCGCTACATTCAAAGCTAGAGGGTTCAGCTGCCGGTTCCCATGAGCTGGTCTCGTGAACAGGGCCGTTGGTTGTTTTGTAATGGTAATAGGTAGTTGTTTTTGCTGTAAATGCACTTTGTGTGGCGATAAGGCCGAACCCCAATACAAGGGCTGCAAGACCTAAGTTGAATTTTTTTGACATGTTTTTAGTTTAAATTTTCTGCCTGACGGTTGGGCCCAGGCAGCTGGCCGGTTTATGTTTTTTCCTTTTGTTTTTGGCCATCGGACTTTGTGGTTCTTTTCTTTTGGGCTGGCCAGGCCCAGGTTGTCTGTTACTCTTTGTCACTTACCTCCCGCTTTGGTGTGTTATATAGTGCAAGGATTGCTGCGCTTAAAAAGATCAGGTTGAATACCAGATGGGCTTTCCAGCCTAGGGCGCGGATTACCCCGCCACAGTTACATGGCACTTTTGGGAAATAGCCCGAGATGATGAGTACGATGTAGATGGTGAAGGCGGTCATGAGCAGGGTTGAAAGGATCATCCCCGTTTTATTGGTTTTTTGGAACAGCAGTAATCCTGCTGCCAGGATTTCTGCGGCTGGTATAATGTAAATAAGTAGCTCCGATACTATCGGGCTGAAAACTTGGTGTTGCATTTCCAGTCTGTAGGTTTCAAAGCTGGTAAGCTTGCTGCCTGCGGTGTAGACCCATAGTAAAATGAATACTGCAGAAATAAAGTGTACATTATTGTGATTAGGGCTGTTGGCATTCATTGCTTTATTTTTTATTTGCTTACCCGAAGTTGGAATTTTACATCTTTAGTGGCATCACATATAGATGGGAAAATGAGGTGTTTTCTCTTGAGCGTATCATATCTATATTGGTTTTTTGGCTCGATATGGCTAAATATTTTATTTCTTTTATCTTTTTTGAGATTTTACCTGATCAGGTTTTTTCTCATCGCACTTAGTGTCGTGGGATGGATGCCAAGGTAAGAGGCAATGTCCTTTACGGCGGTGATGCTGAAAATATCCGGAAAGGTTTCAAGTAATTTCTCCAGTCGTTGGTTTGCTTCCAGAAGTTTCAGATTTGTAAGTGCGGTAATGGTAATTGCCCACGCATCAGCGTTGATTGCAGTTGTAAGTTTCACCGCCTCTCGGAAGAGCTTATGGATGTTGTCAATGTGTTTTTCGGGAATGCTATATAGGACGGTATTTTCCAGAAATTCGATATAAAGTGTTCTGTGAAGGTGCTCTGCAGTGGCACAAGTATCTGGAATGATATGTCCGGTTTTTAAGAAAATCAAAGTAATTTCCTGTTCGCTTTTTTCATCATACCGATAAATCCTTGCGCTTCCTTTAGCTAAATAACAGTATCCGCCACGTCCTTCCTTCGAAAGGTCATTTTTTTCTGATCGCTCGAACTGGGTTTCCTGAAGGGTAAATTTGAGATAAGCTTTTAACCCCAATGAAAGTTTTTGATAGGACGACAGTCGTCTGATGTATTGTTCTTTTTCCATGATTTTTATTTTGATGTAAAGAAATATCGTTTTTACATTTTGTCAGGTTGCTGATGTAGCAACCCCTGGCAACCCTTTTATTTTTTTGTTTTCAGGGAATAAAAGGCTCAGATCTGTTATATTTGGGCTATGAAATAAAAATTAATTACATATTTGATATTGTAGCAAACGCTATTTTACTGTTTTAGAAAACCGCAAAACTTCAAAAGACACAGGAAAAAATAGATGGTTGCCTACGCTACGCGTGGGTGCCTGTTTATCTTGTGTCTGGGCATTTTGCGGTGCCTCTAAAGCGGATATCGGGTTAACCCACGCTTTTTTATGGATAGTTTTTCCCAATCAAATCACTTTCTCCTCAACCTGCCAATTGCAGAACTCTCACTATCCGAGAATTTTAAGCTCAGAAGTAAGCTAATGGGTTTTTTTACGCTTCAAGATATTATCGGGACCCCTCAAAAAGAACTACATGAGCTGGATGATTATTCAGAGCACTGGTATTTTGAATTTGTTGATTTTTTACACCGGAAGGATCTGTTACATCTTCTTAGTTAGTATTTTTCATGGGCAATGGCCAACATGGCGACAATTTTGTCGATCACTTTTTCAACATCCTTTCGCGCATTTCCATAGTAAACATTTTTAAAGCTTTTTTCTGATATGTTATCTTTTTCTATAGTACTATAATGTTTCGTAACATATTGATGTAATGTCTTGGGGCTTTGGCTTGTGATGATACCGGCCTCAACTTGTAGATTTATGAATACAGCGAGCTGCCTTACGGTAAAGTTTACTTTAAAATTGCTGTCCAAAATACAACCAGAACTCAAGTCTTCGGCTATAGTGTCAATTGATTTGAGGTAGCTGATCTCACCTTCCAGATACCTTAGCAGCGATTCATCAATATCGGGCAAATTTCTATTATATGGTTTACTTATCATTTTAAAGACCTGCCCAATTAACTTCTTAAAGAAATGGATTAATCTATATTGCTCGCTAATGTTTTCGCACTGTTGAAGTTCATGGTTAAAATGACTGCAGCAAGAATGATAAAAAGATGGATGATTGAAATTTAAGGAGGTAAGCAGTAGGATAATCTCAGGCATTTGTAAAGGGGCTGCAAATTTCTTTAGCTCTATTTTAAGTGATTCGAAAAAATCATGCAGATATCCGGCCTGTTCAAAAGTGAAACGGCTTATACCGCTATTTAGGTATTCAAAGATGTGCGTAAAAACCGCGTTGGTTTCATTATCGGTCTGCAGTTCTTCAAGGTTTTTTAGAATCTGGCTGGAATTTTCTGCAATATTTAATAGGAGTTGTTTCTGGGTAATTATAGAAACAGGGCTATGATGGTCGAAATAATATGGCAAATACTGCTGAAGGTCCAAAACCATCTGGTTGAGTAAATTTACTACGCTATTAATTTCTTCAGTTTTGTTTTTCTGATCTGCATTGGGGATCTCCCGGTCCACCATAGCTTCTAATTCATCTATTAATTGAATCAATCCCCTTTGATGTTGTGTTAAATAAGTCCTTGATCTATCATCTGGCTCTATTTGTGTGATATTATGCTGAATGGAGCTGAATATCCGTTTACTTTCCTTTAAGATTTCATCTTGCAGTTCCTTATGTGGCCATTTATATGCTGTTCCTGTAGTAAGGGCATCTAAAATTATTTCCCTGAAACTTATAAGTTCATACATCATTTGCTTAGTAGCCAATTGCTTAATTCTAAGCTTTTACTTTCATATTTTTGTATTAGCGTGGTAAAACGAACCGTTAGCGTGGTGATACTTAATTTTAACGCTTTTTTTGTTAGTAGTGCTTCAGTTTTAAGAATTGATATGAAATAATCTCAAAACAATGACCTAATCCGATTTTTTTTGTTAAAAACCGACTTTTTGTGTTTTCTTACATCTGTAGTCAGGGTTATTGATTTCTATTCTATCGGATCTTTTGGTAGCCTTTTTTCGTTTTAAAAAAGTATCGTTATAGAAAAAAGGACTTAAGTTCTTTTTGAGGGTGCTTGATTGCAATTATTTTAAGTGCTTTCCTTAAACTGGTTCCCTCAGTTTTATCCTCTTTCATATTTAATTGAAAAGGGGTATTTGTAAAAAACCGATTTTTATTATATTTGAAATCTTACGCATACGTTTAAAGATATTAAGGTAGTTTGCATATTTGTAGTTGAGATGATCAAAAGAAACTTACGGCATAGTTTTTCACTTCTTAATGTTGACTATGTGCGACTTAACGCCAAATGGAATTATAGAAATGTGATCAGCCCGTACTACCGTATTTACTATATAGATGAGGGAGAGGGTGAAATATCAGATGCTGAAAGCTTGCTAAAGCTAGAGCCTGGCTATTTATATATTGTTCCCAGTTTCACGCTATGTAATTTAAATTGTAAGAATTCTCTGGGCCAGTATTTTGTCCAGTTTTTTGAGGATTCTACAGATGGAAGTTCACTTTTTGCCAATAACAGAAATGTATTGAAAACAAAGGCCACTGAAATAGACCTTAATCTTTTTGGCAGGTTGCTCCAGATTAATCCTGGAAGAGGAATAAACCGGTCAGATAATCCTAAAATCTACGAGAAAGATATTTATTATAAAGAATATCAGGAGCTTAACAACCAGCAGAACACTTCGGCGTATCTGGAAACCCAGGGAATCCTGATGCTGTTAACCGCCAGGTTCCTAAATCCCCAGCTTTTTAAAAGTCCGGAACACAAGGTTATACCGATAAAAATTGCAGAAACTTTAAATTATATCCTTATCAATTTACACGCAGACCTTTCTGTATATCAGCTTGCTTCTCGTGTAAATCAAAATCCCGATTATTTTTCAAGACAGTTTAAACAGTATACGGGAACCAGACCTTTGAATTATATAAACGAAAAACGCGTTGAACGGGCACAGTACCTAATGGCGACAAGCAGAATGTCATATTCAGAGATTTGCGCCCAAACCGGATTTGATAATCTTTCCTACTTTTCTAAAACCTTCAAAAAGTTAACCGGCATGGCACCCAGCATATATAAGAAACAGATATATCAGGTCGGTTTTAACCATTAAACTAAATATTTTTACGGATGTTAATATTGCCAATTGTTTTAAAAACCATTTGGCCATCAAGTAACTGAATGATATAACCGATCTGGTTATGGCTTAACCCTTAGCACAGGAGCGGCGAGAAAACAAATTACTGAGCCTTCGTGACTGATTAGCAAAAGAAAGATTGTGATTGCCTTAATTATCTTCACCTGTTATTATTGCGAGCAAACGAACGGGCAGTTTAAATTAATTTATGAAGACTGTAAACTCAACGCCTTTATGGGTTTTTATAAAGGCTTTTGTAGGTTTCATTACCATCGCCGGATTAATCGTTTACAGCCAAAAAAATGATGGCTATAATGATAATCCTACCTTATCTTATAGGGGAAGATCTGATTATCACTTGTACCATTCTGGATGGGATAATGCCTGCTTTCGATTTGTTCATTTGCAGTGGTATCAGCATCTTCTTTTTCTTTAACAGATATGTTTTTCTTTCTATATGTCTGTTTATATGCGTCTAGACTTTGTTTGTCCATGTTGACTTAATACAAAATACACCATATTTATACCCAATTTGCCACTTTCCGGCAAGACAAAGGCAACAATAGGTTAACATTTATATACCTATTTTTTATCAAATGTGCCCTTTAGTAAACCAGCTTATGACGTATTTTAGAAACGCTGACCATATAGACCGTCTTCCACTTTTATAATCATTCCAGCAGCTGTGTGTTCGGACTTATAGATTGCTGTCCGGGTTCAGTCCGACATTGATAATACTTAGAAATAACCAATTATAATACAAAAAAAACAATTATGAGCATGAAAATTACGCATTTAACAAGGCTGCTAGGACCAGCCAGATTATGGCTCTTGCTGCTGTTGCTTGTACCGATGAGTACATTGCCTGTTATGGCACAAACGGTCACCATTAAGGGAGTTGTAACATCAGCCGATGATAACAGTCCGCTTCCCGGAGTTACTGTAATGGAAAAAGGAAAGCAGAATGGTATGGTTACTGGCACCGATGGTTCTTATTCAGTTAATGTACCACAGGGTGCTACACTCGTATTTTCTTCTATAGGATTCACAAAGCAGGAAGTTAAATTAAACGGAAAAACAGTATTGAACATAAAGCTGCAGAGTGATGTAAGTGCCCTTAATGATGTAGTGGTAATAGGTTATGGAACCGCCCGAAAAAAGGATCTGGTAGGTTCGGTAAATGTTGTGGCCGCGAAGGATGCAGGCGCTAACACCAATACCAGCGCCGCACAGCTCCTTATAGGTAAAGCCCCGGGTGTACAGGTATTAAATTCAAATGGTACCCCGGGTTCAAATGCCCAGATCATTGTACGCGGTACCGGTTCATTTACCAATGTGGAGCCATTATATGTGGTTGACGGTATACAGAGCGATGCCAATCTTTTTAACACCATCAACCCACAGGACATTGATAATATTACCATTTTAAAAGACGCAGCCTCAACCGCCATTTATGGTGTTGCTGCTGCTAATGGTGTGGTTATCGTTACCACTAAAAAGGCTAAAAGCGGTATCCCGCAGATATTATTTGATTCGCAGGTTGGTACTTCATCAGTGCGCAAACAACTCGACCTGCTTAATGCAAACGACTATGTCAATCTTATAAAAGATATAGCCGCTACCAATAACCTAACGCCTCCGGCCAAACTAAATACTCCTTTTGTGGGTGTTGACCGTACCGATTGGCAAAAAGAAATATTTAAAACAGCTTTATCTACCCAAAACAATGCAAGCATAAGCGGTGGCAGCGAAAAGGTTACCTATAATCTTTCACTAGGTTATTTAACCCAGCAGGCTACTGTTAAAGACTATCGTTTAAGAAGATTAAACAGCCGTTTTTCGCTAGATGAGAAACTAGGGCGTTTCCATTTCGGCCAAAGCCTTAATATCCGTTACACCAATACTAACGGGCAGACAGCAAGCATATTAAATGCTATCAGCTATGCACCTTATCAGCCAATATACGATCCCGCTATTTTGGGTGGCTACTCTATCCTTACCAATGTTGATGACAACAGTAACGCCGTAAATCCACTACAGAGCTTAGGCGTTCAAACCTTATCAAGCAACGATCTGGTATTGTATCCGCAGGTTTTTGGCGAAGTAAGTATTATTAAAGGTTTAACTTTTAGGTCGCAGCTGGCGGGTGTATATGGCACTTCGACAAACGACTCATACCAGATACCTTATATTACATCCAACAACCTGGGTTTCAGTCGGCAGGCAGGACGTGCATTTAACAGTTATTCCAATTATACTTTTGAAAACTACCTGTCGTACAACCGTATTTTTGGCAAACACAGTATATCGGCAACTGCAGGTACCAGTTATATTGATGCCGGATCGAGCAAATACCTGAGCGTATTGGGTACTGGAATGTTAAATGATAATGTAACCGACATAGGTGTAGCGCCAACCATTACCAGTCAGGCCAACACATCAGGCTATTATACACAGTTTGGCCGGGCTATCTCTTATTATGGCCGCTTGGTATATACCTTTAACGATCGGTATATCTTATCCGGAAGTATCCGCCGTGATGGATCCTCAAACTTTGGACCTCAAAGCCGTTATGGTAACTTTCCAGGAGTTGGCTTTGCATGGCGCATCAGCGAAGAAGAATTTGTAAAATCGGCACTTCCGTTTATCAGCGATGCTAAATTACGTGTAGGCTGGGGCCGTACAGGTAATAACAAGTTTGGTTTAACCACAACGCAGGTATTTACTTTTGGCGGTTCACCGACTGGCAACCTGGTTTATTCACTGGGGGAGAACAAAAGTTTTGTAAATGGAACAACGGTAACTTCTATTGCAAACCCACTGTTGAGATGGGAACAGACAGACCAGACTGATATCGGGCTTGATCTTGGCTTTCTGAAAAACAAACTTACGCTTACCCTTGATTACTATAACCGAAAAAGCAGTGGGTTGCTAGTGGGAATTCCGGTACCTACCAGCGTAGGCATTGGCGGATTAAGCGGATTTAGCAGTACCTTAATTACTAATGCTGCAGATGCTCAAAATAAAGGTTTCGAATTTCAGTTGGCCTATGCTGATAAAACCAGTGACCTTAACTACAATGTAAGTGTAAATGGAGGTTATAACCAAAATAAAACATTATCACTGGGTGCACAATCGTCAACCCCTATAATTGGAGGATACTTTAATAATTTAAATGGCCTTACATTAACACAACCAGGGTCGCCTATTGGTGCTTTTTATGGTTATTCTGTTGATCATGTAGCAAGTACACAAGCAGAAATTGATGCATTAAATGCCGCTGCCAGACAAAGAACCGGAAATCCAGCCAGTTTATACCAGGATGGATTATTGCCAGGAGATTTTATATTTAAAGATCTTAATAACGATGGTGTTGTGGATAGTAAGGACCAGAAGGTTCTGGGCAGTCCAATTCCGAAGTTTACGTACGGTTTTAATGCCGGGGCATCTTATAAAAACTTCGACCTCAATATCGTTATCTCAGGTGTTCAGGGCGTTCAATTGGCCAATTCACTTAAATTTTACACCGAAAATGCCTCAACCGGACATAATGCTTCTACCGCCATTTTAAACCGTTGGAGAAATCCGGGGGATATTGCCGCTTTGCCAAGGGCAGGCCAAAATGTTACGGCAACAGGGAATTTGAGGCCTTCTGATTTTTTTGTTGAGAATGGATCATACCTGCGGGTACGTAACGTAACCTTAGGTTACACTTTTACAAAAACGGCATTAAATTCTTTCTCGGGTAATGTATTAAGCAGGTTACGGGTTTATGTAGCCGCTCAAAACTTATTTACCATAACAAAATATACTGGATATGATCCCGAAATAAGCACCCAAACCAATGGCGGTGTTAATGGCGGGGCCAGCGATTATATATTTAACCGGGGCATTGATGATGGGCAGATACCACAGCCACGTACATTTTTGGCGGGTATACAAGTTGGATTTTAATGATGAAAAATATTAAAGATATAATGATGAAAAAATATATAAAATATCTGATTGTTGTAGTTTTAATGATTGCAACCGGGGGATGTAAGAAGGATTTGGATTTACAGAATAAAAGTGCATATACCTATGACACTTATTTTACAAGCGATGCAGCAATAAACCAAGCCGTGATAGCCAGCTACGCTACTTTATTGCATTCTGGTTTGTGGGCGCGGGAATGGTATTATATTTTTGACCTGTTGGGTTACGATGCCAAAAATGCCCAGCCACTTCAGGGGGATCTTTTGGCGCTGGCACAATATAATTTTGCGCCGAACCAACCGCAGTTAGAAGCCATGTGGTCTTCGTTATACCGAATGGTAATGCGTTCGAACGTTGTGATTAACCGTGCCCAGGCATGGGCTCCTGCCAATGCAACCGAACAGACCAATCAAAAGCAATATATTGCCGAGGCTAAATTTTTGAGGGCTTATGCTTATTTCAATCTAGTTAACCTGTACGGACGTGTACCCTTGCGTAAAGAATATATCCCGCTGCCAACAGCAGAAGAAATTAACCTGCCCCGTGCTGCTGTAGCAGATGTATGGGCCTTTATTGAACAGGATTTAAAAGAAGCACAAGTTGACCTTCCTATTTCACATGCTACAGCCAGTTTAGGGCGTGCTACCCGCGGTGCTGCGGTTGCATTGCTTGGTAAGTCATACCTGTACGAAAAAAAATGGGGCGATGCTGTTACTGAATTAAGCAAACTGACCCAGGCACCATACACCTATGCGCTGGCACCTGAATATAATAACCTATTTGATGATCCAAATCAGAATAATACGACCCTTAACACGGAAACCATTTTTCAGGTAATGAACCAGGCCTGGACCGATTGGGGTATCGGTAACCAGTATGCCCCGTTTGGCGGTCAGGAAACATGGGGTGGGAAAGCAAGCCACTCTGCCCGCGCACAGGAATATGGCTTTAACGATTGGAATAATGTGTTTATTACCACTACGGCGGTTAAAGCTTTTACTTACACCAACCCACAAACCAATGCCACTTACGTTGATCCGCGTGCGGCTTATACTTTTTATGGAGATGCTGCAAGCGGGGGACAAACCCAATATTGCCAGGAATGTAAAGACGGGCCAATAGCCTTTCCCTATGCCTCTGCCGGCTACAAATATTTAAAATATGAGTATTATAATAAAGTAGCAAGCTTCGGTGGTCCGCAAAGCGGTATTAACGGGCAGGTAATCCGTTATGCAGATGTATTGCTGATGCTTGCCGAGGCTTACATACAGCAGGGTAATACCGGGGCACAGCCATTGGCACTGATTAACCAGGTGCGCAGCAGGCCAAGCGTTAATGCACCGCTTTATATCAGTTTGGGCAGCCAGCCTCAAGCCATGGCCATTCTGATGCGCGAAAGACAATTGGAACTGACCGGCGAACAGTCCCGTTATTTTGATCTGATACGCTGGGGCATAGCTAAGCAGACCATTAATTCGCAAAGGCAGATAGAAGATGGTACCCAACCTTTTCAGGATAAAAATGTTTTATTGCCTATCCCGCTATCAGAAAAGAATGCAAACCCCAATGTTGGTAAGGATATCGGTAGTGATTGGAATTAATAGCACAACGTAATGGCAAAAAAATCAAAATATAGTCATTGGGCTTTGTAAAGTTAAAAACAACAGCCAGCCCGCTTGAGAAACCAAATGGAGCATGCATAAAATGCTGTTATTCAGCTCTTGTAGAGCTTTTAACGGGTAGCTAAATTAATAAAAGAGAAGCCATCTCGTAATTTGATTATGAGATGGCTTTTATCTGCCTATTGGCATTCATCTTATGCACCAGGCAGTATCAGATCAACACGAATCGGTTATTGCTTTTCGTTGGCTAAGTTCTGGAACTTTCTTTTCTCCTAAAAGTCTGGAACAGGTTTCATTTGGGATTGATCAGCATTGTTTTTTTATCTTTGTACCATGCACGGTCAACTTATAAGTCTTATTACAAAAAGCCTACAACTTTCTAACCGGGATAGCGATTTGTGCATAGAGTACTTTGAACCGGTGAGATATCCGAAAAACTGGATAATCGAAGAAGAAGGGAAGGTACCTGGGCATCTATATTTCGTGGTTTCGGGTTTTGCGAGGCTATTCCATTACAATGATAAGGGCGATGAGGTTACAACGCATATAAACTGTCCGCCTGGTTTCATTACCTCCTATGCTGATTTTACGAACCAGAAAAAGTCGGATGAAAATCTGGAATGTATTACCGAATGTGAACTTTTGCGCATCAGTAAAGCAGATCTTGATCAGCTTATACAGCAGAGCCCTACTTTTAAGGACTTTAGCTTTTTGGTATTTCAACAAGCATTATCCTATAATGAAACACGTGCCAGGGAGCTGGCTACCCTTGATGCGGAACAGCGTTATTTAAAAATGATGAACCAGTACCCCGAAGTTCTCCAGAATGTTCCTATGCAATACATTGCGTCTTTTCTTGGGATGAACCCTAAAAGTCTGAGCCGAATTAGAAAGAAGATCATTAGGTAACATTTGTGAAGTGGTTTTAAATCTGCAAAGTTCAACTTTGCCACAGCATTTAAAATCAATAATTATGACAGATAAAAAAATGGTACTGGTATCTGGTGCCAATGGGCATTTAGGCAACAACCTTGTAAGGCTGTTAATCGAAAAAGGGATTCCGGTAAGGGCTTCAGCCCGTAATATCAAAAGCAAAGAATGTTTCAAAGATCTGAACTGCGAGGTCGTTCAGGCAGATATAACGGATAAAGCTTCCTTTAAGCGCGCACTGCAGCATGTTGATACTTTTTTTGCAGTAGGCGCTGCCTTCAAGCTGTGGGCTAAAAATCCCAAGGAAGAAATCTATGATGTGAATATGCTGGGCACCCGGAATACGATAGAAGCAGCTGCAGAGGCGGGCGTAAAAAGAATCGTCTATGTGAGTTCCATTGCTGCGCTGGACTATACCAATCTTCCGACAAAAGAAAGCAACGGATACAATTCCGACCGAAGGGATATGTACTACAATTCCAAGAATGATGGTGAAAAGCTGGCTTTTGATCTGGCAAGAGAATTCGGTATAGAACTGGTATCGGTTATGCCTGGAGCAATGATAGGAGGTGAAGCGTTTCTTCCACTGAATGTTTCCTATAATGTGCTAAAACTGATTCTTAACAAGCAGATCCCCATGGATACCAAGATTACCCTGAACTGGGTAGATGTTAAAGATGTAGCAAAAGGCTGTTACCTTGCTGCACAGAAAGGCCGGTCTGGTGAGCGTTATATCCTTGCCAACGAAAAATGTATGACCATTACCGATACAACTAAACTGGCACAAAAACTTTATCCAGAATTGAAAATAAAAGTACCTGGAACTGTGCCAAAGTTTATTTTGTATGCTATTGCAGGTTTTATGGAGCTTTCAGCTAAAATAGTTGGAAAACCTCCACTGCTTACCACTAAAGATATTGCTATGTTTTCAGGATTGCAGCAAGATTTTGATATTTCGAAGTCAAGAAACGAATTAGGATTTAATCCGAAAGATAGCCAACAGGCAGTAAAGGAAGCATTGGCTTACCTGATGGAACATAGAGAATTGATTTAATTTTAGAAAAAATTATGGTAGCAGCACTCTATATGGGGATGATAAGGGAATTGCCAGCTATGTATCTGTTTCCTGAACCTGATTGGCATTTTTAATGGGCTTTGTAAGTAAAAAGTGCAAGATAAGGATAGAATATTCGTGGCATGGGGGCAACATCGTTAAGCTAAGGGATAAATCGCAAGAAGATGTCACTCTGGGGGATAATTTATTGTATAAAAATCAATATAAATGACAGGAGAATTTAAAAGATTAAATCCCCTCAGATTATCGTCATTGCGAGAAGGCTTTTTCAGCCGACGAAGCAATCTTTATGGCAAGGATCACTAGCATAAAAGATTGCTTCGTCGTTCCTCCTCGCAATGACGACCTTTCTTTTGAATCTGTCATTGATAGCGTAGTCGAAGGGCATTTATTTGCGGTTCATCAATCTCAAGAAGTCTTAGACTACGCTCTCCACAGGAGTCCTTTGGACAGGGTGACGACCGCAGTGCTTAACTTAATGACATTGGGCATGGGTGGGAGCGGCTATAATATGGTAGTAATGACTTTACGAAATAAAAGCTGAAAGAGTATTGAACAGCGATTTTTATGTCTCTGTTCATATGGTAAATACTGTTAATACGGTATAGATAGCGTCAGGAAAAAATACTTCAACTAAATGAATAAAAAAATAAAGCCACTTGTGATAGGTGTTGATATC
>CAMLDJ010000103.1 GCA_946478755.1 uncultured Pedobacter sp.
AGGATGCACACAGATATGAAAATCCGTGTTTATCTGTGTGCATCTGTGGTTAAAAGCTCTTAACTTAATGACATTGGGCGTGCGCTAGCCTTGGTGAATTGACCAACTGTCTGCCCGGAACTGAAGCTAAATTTATAACTAAAAGCCGAAGTTTAGAACTACTGTCCGGCAGAATTACGTCCGCCGAAACCAGAGCCTGGATATACACTGTTGATGATTGCTTCAACGTCATGTTCCAATTGCACAAACCCTTTTGTTGGTGGCAGTATTATTTTTTGGCTGCGATAATTGCAATGTCATTTACCACCTCATTTATTCCATTTAGTTTATCTGTCGGTATAAACATTCCATTTGCTAAAAGAATTATGGTCAAATTTTTATTGGTGAATTTTCTAAAAGCTGTTGATACACCACCTGAAAAACCATATGAAATGTCATCGTTAAGTTTTATCAAATCTAATCCGTAGGTAAAATCTCTCTTTATTTCATAATTAAACGGAGTTAATAATTGAGTTTTCGTTTTCTCAGATATAAATTCGTTATTATCAAATTTCTTATTCCACTCAATAAATGAATTTAATGTCATATTCAGCGCTGCAGCACCATATTCATATTCAGGAAAATTCCAATTTCTTTTCAAAAATTGATTACTGTTGACTGTATTTACATAGCAATAACTTAAATTTTCAATTACTTTCAAATTATTACCTTCAAAGATGACTGATGTTAATGACGATGGAAATTGCACTTCAATTATATATTCACTTAATTTTTTTCCAACTACTTTTTGAAAAATTCGGTTTAAAAGCCAAAAGTTGGTTTGATTATAGTCGAATTGTTTTCCTGCAATAAACTTCAGGGTATCCCCATATACTTTTTGCTTTGCGTCTTCCTCTTTATCGTTTGTATAATTCACTATATCGGGTAACCCTGATGAATGAGTTAATAAATTTTTTATTTGTACTTTTCTCCAACTATTAGGCAAGTCGTCTAAAAAATCCGAAATGTTATTATCCAAGGATAGTTTACTTTGCTCAATTAATTGATAAACTGCTATAACGGACATTACTTTTGTGGTGGAAAATAATGGAAACAAAGTTTTGTCTGTTACAGGAACTGCCATTTCAATATTTGCAAGTCCATAATTTTTTTTGTGAATTACTTCTCCATTCCTAATTACAGCCAATGCTAAACCTGGAATATTATATTGTTTTTGAACTTTTACTATACAGTTGTCAATTTCTTTATTGATAGTTTGTGCTTTTCCGTTTATTGCCAAAAACGAACATAAAATTGATGTTAAAAAGAATAGATATTTCATTGAATGTAGTGATTGTCATTATTTAATTTTAAGAATATTGGTTGAAATTTTATCTACAATGTACCATTCGTCATTAAGTTTCATCATATTAAAATAGTCGGTAAAGATACGTTCTGGAATTTCTATCTCACATTTAGCAGAGGCAGTTCTTCCCGTAACGTTGATAGAAATAAGCCTTCCAAATGAGTTCTCTAATTTCGGACGAAGTTTAAATCTGCTCAAATAGCTTTTTCTATCAATTACAACCACTTCATTTTCTTTAATTGTTTTCAAGTTACAAGTGCTGTGCATTACTTTTCCAATTTTTGAGGTGTCTCCTGTCATCCAACCATCAAAATAGATTTCAATGGTTTGTTTGATTAATTCTTTGTCTTGTTGTTGAGCACTTAGCTTACAAGAAAGAAGACTCAAAAGTACGATGGTCAAAATTTTCATTTTATTCATTTTGTTTGTTTGAAGTTTAGGGTTTTCCAAATATTGCTGCCAAATAGCGTAAAAGCTGTGTTAACTGCTGATAAATTTTATCCTAATTATTTTTCTCGATCAATTCGATAATTTTTAAGGCAACACCATTTGATGATTGGAAATTTTGTCCCGTAACAATTCGACCATCTTGTTCGATGTAAGATACATTTCTCTTTGAAAATTTAAAAGTTCCCCCTCTTTCTTCTATTGTCTTCTGAATTAAGAATGGAAAGTGTTTAAAATATTCACCATCTTGTTTTTCAAAAGAATCAGGATAACCACTTATTTTTTTTCCTTCAACTAAGAATTTACCACTTTTAGTTTTCAAGTTAATAATACCAGCTGTTCCGTGACAAACAGAAGAAATAATGCCGTTATTATCTTCATATACCTGCATAGCAATGTGTTGAATAGCTGAATTTTCAGGAACATCATACATTGCACTTCCACCTCCAATATAATGTACTGCTTTGTAAATTTTGTAATCAATTTCTTTAGGGCTCATAGTATGTTCTACGGCGTACATAAAATCTTGATTATATAAATATTGCTTTTGCAAACTATCAGAGGTATTGATATAGGCCAAAGGAATATCACCTCCCTTTGGACTCACAAAATCAACGGTATAACCTGAATTTACAAAAGTATCATAAGCGTTTACAATTTCGGCAAAGCTATTTCCTGTTGAAATTGTAGAATTTCCGTAATAATGTGCATTGGAAACAATGAATAATATTTTTTTTCCGGATTTATTGCTTGCTTTGCTACTTGCTGATTTGCTAATTATTTTCCATTCACCCTGAATCTTTTTTAGCAAGAACATATCCATAAATTCTTGTTTTTTTTCAGGTATTAGAATTTCGGCTTTTGCAATAGCAATATCATTATAATATTCTATAGAAATAATTTTGCCCAAACGACCGTTAAATACGCCTTTATTGCCTTTTTGAAACCCTTTGACATATTCTGAAACTGGAATTACCCATAAAGGTTTTTCTTTGTGGCTTAGAAAAAGATTGGCTTCAGAATAAAAAGCCTTACTAATACTGTCAGGCTTATTATAAGATGTGCCATCAATATAGTTTTGAATACACTTCTCAATCAGAGACTGTTCGGATTGTGCAAAAGACAGATTTGATAGTAGTACAAATAAGATTGCGAAAAAGATTTTTTTCATAAACTTTGGATTTTAATGTTTTAAAAAATGTTTCGCAAAATTATATTGACCAAGTTTTAAATCATTCCAAGTTTATCATAATGGAGTACGGATGTATATTTTAGGAGTAAAAATTATTTTTTTGGTAATTAGAAGGCGTAGTACCTGTAATTTTTTTAAAGGAACTATAAAATGTACTGCTCGAATTAAATCCAGATTCAAAACCAACAGCATCTATCTTGAACTGAGTACCCACTCTTAATAGCCGTTTCGCTTCATCAATTCGGTATTCATTGATGAATTGAGTAAAGCTTTTATTCAAATTGTCATTAATGAATTGCGATAGCAATTGAGGGCGAATATTTAATTCTTTTGCTAAAATTGATAAAGTGAGGTCAGGATTAGTATAAATTTTTTTTGTTTCAAAAAGGATATTGATTTTTTCTTGAATTTCTTTTACTAACTTTTCATCTATTTTGTTTATATATTTTTCTTTATCAATCACCGGAATTGATGTTTTGTTTTTTGCATAATAAATAAGAAGCAAGGAAATGTAAAAACTGAAGGAAAAAGTCAAAGCCCCTGAAATATATGAAGTATATTTAGCTAAGGAATACGAAAGCCAGATTAAAAAAACACCACAAATAACTGACAATATCCAAGTTTCATGATAGCTGATTTGGTTGCGATTAGTTACTAACTTCTTGAAAATTTGTTTAGCTTCATAGATAGATAATATAATAAAAATAAACCATTGGATATTTATAAAGTAATAAATTACACCTTTCCAAAGGGCAGGATTTTCCTTGTATGGAAAAAGAAAAGCAAAAACACTTATAGCTATAATTATTAAAGTGAGACTATATTTTGCAAAAGAATAATTAAGATTTTGCAGTATTGATTTAACAAAAAAATATAATAGAGGACCAACTAAAAAACAAGCTGACAAACCTATTTGTAAATACGTTTTTGACAACTGCGGGTTGAAATTATAAAATACTGATTTTCCTATTCTTATACTTAAAGATAATAATAAAAGGCCTAGAAATAAATCGGATATAGTTTTGTTTCTCTTGAAGAATAAAAAATAAAAACCTAAAACAACACTGTTAAAAACACCTATAGCACTTAAGAAAAATAATATCTGATTGTTCATTAATTGGAAAATATACTTTCTTTTTGAATTGTTTGAAGTTAACGCCCCGAGGATTTGTGAAGTTGGCGGTTACGTTAAATTTTATGCAATATAACATTTCGCAGAAGATTAGATTCGCCGATTTTGCCAAACCCTGTTAGTGGCTGGCTTTTATTGAATTCTTTGATTGATGTCTCCATTTTCTGAAATGAAACGCATTTTTCAAGTTTGGCTATTGGGTTGGCGATTGGTTTCTCTTAAACTCACTTGGCCTCATGCCATATTTCGATTTGAATACCGTCGAAAAATAATTTGGTGAGGAGAATCCGACCATGTAGGTAATTTCTGCGATTGTATACCTTTCATTGATCAATAGAAATTTTGCCTTTTTTAGCCTTCTGTTTATGATGTAGTCTGTTACGCTGCAATCCAGCAATGCCTTTACTTTTCTGTATAGCTGCACCCTTGAAACCCCCAGGGCTTTGCTAATCTCCTCTACACTGAAGTTTTCATTGCCTAGGTTCTGCTCTACAAGACCAGAAAAATCATTTACAAATTTTTTATCCAGGCTTTTTGAAATAGGTTGCCTGTTTCCGGAACTGATGTCACTTGTGTAATGAGACTTTAGTAGTAGTCTGTTTTTCATCAGGTTCCTCACAGTTGCCAGTAGATATTCATAATTGAAAGGCTTTACGATATAGGCATCTGCCATACTCTCGAAGCCATTGATCTGCTGTTCTACACTGCCCTGTGCAGTGAGCAGGATGATTGGGATATGGGATGTACGAATGTCGGATTTGAGCTTCTCTGTAATTTTCTTTCCAGAAAGATCTGGCAATACCACATCGCAGATGATCAGATCTGGTACCTGCTCGTAGGCAGAAGTAATCCCGCTCTCTCCGGTATTTGCAATAAATACCTCGTATTCCTCATCAAATTTCTCAGCCAGATAATGCAGAAGGTCTGCATTGTCTTCGATTATCAATACCGACCGTTCCTTTAGTTCACGCAACAAATCATGGTTCTTTTCTCTCTTGAGATGCTCTAGTTCGCTCGTATAGATTTTTGCATTTTCATAAAGTTCTTCTCTTTCCGCCTGTTGGGTGTGCTTCTCTTCTTCCCGAAGGTGTGACGACCCAAGGGGCAAGGTGACGGTAAAGATAGTACCCTGCCATTTCCGGCTTTCTACGGTTAGGTCTCCATGTAAAAGATTCATCAGTTCCTTCGAAAGGGAAAGGCCTAATCCAGATCCTTTTCCTGCATTTGAGTCTGCCTGATAAAAATGTTCAAATATATGGAGGATTTCTTCCCGATCCATTCCAGGTCCATTGTCCTCTACTTTGATAGAGATATGAGTATCGTCTTTACTCACGGTAATATGAACCGTTCCATTGGCAGGAGTAAATTTTAGTGCGTTAGATATCAGGTTGAAAATTACCTTATCGAACATGTTCACGTCAAACCATACTGTTATATCTGATTCTTTAGTGAAAAGTCTGAGGTCTATGTTCTGTTTTTTTGCAGCGAGCTGAAAGGTCTCAATAATGTCCGCAATAAAATCTATAATATTGTTCGATGTTGATCTTATACGCATCTTACCATACTCAATCTTCCTGTACTCAATAAGCTGGTTGATCAGGCGCAGCAGGCGAAAAACATTTTTATTGATCAGTTTCAGGTTTTTTCCTGCAAGGGCGTTAATTTTTTCATTATTAAGCAGATCTTCCAGGGGAGAGAGGATCAAGGTAAGGGGGGTGCGGAATTCATGAGATATATTGGTGAAGAAGTTCAGTTTGGCCTCTGTCGCCTCTTTAGCCTTTTCAGACATCTCAATAAGCTTATTACGCTGGTTAAGGATTTCCAGGTTATTCGCCTCCAGGTTTTTGTTGATCTTCCTGTTTTCCAGTAGGGCGAAAAAAGCCAGTCCTCCGAAAACCACAGAGAGCACCAGGGTTACCACGGTGACGTTTAATGTAAGCTGTTGGTTGTCAAATAAAGAACGTTGTTCAGCCAGGAGAGATTGTTGCCGTTCGATATCCCTCTGCTGGCTGCTAAATTTGTTCCACTGCAGTTTCATGAGCTGAACGTTCGATGAGTCTATCACCACAGACTGAAGGATATTTTCTTTGAGGATGGATTCTTTTCCAAGGATACGGAATGCTGTTGAAATTGCCTCTTTACCTCCCGTTGGATAAAGCATGCTGGCATCTATCACTTTGCCATCAATCATCTGGAGGCCGCCCCCTTGTCCGGGTAGCGCATCTATTCCAATAATGGCCACCTTCCTTTTTATTCCAAGTTTATCCAGTGCTTCTCTGGCTGCAGAAGCCATCTGGTCATTGTGCGCAAAAATTAGGTCCGTGGTACGCAATGTCTCCTTCATTTTCAGCAGCTCATCAATAGCGTGCGATTTTAACCAATCGCCATAGATCTGATTCGAAATTCTAATATTAGCGGATTTTTGGAGCCCTTCGGCAAATCCCCTCTGGCGCTCTATTGTGGGAGAGGAGCCGGGAAGGCCCATGATTTCCATAATATTTCCCTTCCCTTTAAGCTGACCGGATACATACTGCCCGGCCATCTTGCCAATTTGATAATTGTCTGCACCGACATAAGCGGTATAAGCCGAAGATGATGTTTTCCTATCGATAATAACCACAGGGATGCCACTATTATAAGCCTGCTCAACGATTGGGGTGAGCGGCCGGGCCTCGTTAGGAGATATAATCAACAGGTCAATATCCATTTTTAATAATTCTTCTACCTTTGAGATTTGTTTTCTATTACTGTTGTTTGCATCTCTATATACCAATGTGGCACCCGGATGCAACGAAAGCTCCATTTTCATCTCTTCCAGCATGGTTTTCCGCCACAGATCTGAGCCAACGCATTGTGAAAATCCTATAACGTATTTTGCTTCCTTTTTCTTGTCGCTACAGCCACAAAGAATAGCCGTTAGGATGACCATTATAAGTATCCTATGAAGGAGGTGAAGTCTTGCGGTCATATTTATCATTTTAATAGGGGCAGTGCCCAGGCACTGGTTGTATCTGGTTAGGATCCTGTTTGTAAGAAAATAATTCTAAAGATAATCAAATTTGAAACTTTAAGGAATTGGCGCTCGGCTGCGAGTGGGAGGATGAAAGGTACAGATGAATCAAAACCTTAATATTGATGTTTCAAAAGTGTAACCACATCAGATCAGGTAAAAATAATAAATTTTAATTATCTGTTAACCAGTAATTTAACTAATGTGTCAAGATTGTATTTTTTTGGAACAGATTTGTTATCCTCCCTTCCTGTTTTTGACCAACTTGCAATCCTTAACCAATAAATAAACCCTTATGAAAAAACATTCCGTCCTGGCTTGGTCCATGGTCGTAGCCCTAGGCGGCTTTCTGTTTGGATTCGATACAGCCGTTATATCAGGTGCTGAAAAATCCATTCAACAGTTTTGGAACCTTTCAGCATTTTCGCATGGACTTACCATATCTATTGCACTTATCGGTACGGTAATCGGCTCTCTCGTAGGATCCCGTCCATCTGATTATTTCGGAAGAAAAAATACACTTTATTTCGTAGCTGCAGCATATTTACTTTCCTCACTTGGTACTGCACTGGCAGATAATTGGTATATCTTTTTAGCATTCCGTTTTTTAGGCGGTTTAGGTGTGGGGATATCTTCTGTTACTGCACCCATTTATATTTCAGAGGTGTCTCCGGCACATAGAAGGGGCCGACTTGTAGGGCTTTTCCAGTTCAATGTTGTACTGGGAATATTGATATCCTATCTTTCAAACTATTTGCTAAGCCAGGGAGGAGAGGCATCCTGGAGATGGATGCTTGGTGTTCAGGCATTTCCATCCATAATATTCCTTGTGCTAATCTACTTTATTCCTGAAAGTCCAAGATGGCTTATACTTAAGCGTGGTGCATACGATAAAGCATTGGAAATCCTACGAATCATAAATCCACTAAACTGCGATGATGAGCTCGCCGCTATACAGAAATCCGGACAGGATATGCAGCGGGATAAATCTTCGGATGGACTTTTTTCAGGAAAGTACAACAGGCCTATTATTCTGGCCGTGCTGTTTGCCTTCTTCAACCAGGTATCCGGCATAAATGCCATCATCTATTATGCACCAAGAATTTTTGAAATGGCAGGGCTTGGTGCGCATTCTTCACTTTTATCAACTGTTGGTATCGGAATGGTCAATTTTATATTTACACTTCTTGCGATCAATATTATAGATAAAGTTGGGAGAAAAACACTGATGCTGATCGGCTCTTTCGGACTGATCATTTCTCTTGGGCTTGTTGCAGTTGCATTTCTGGGTGGTTCATCCAGTGGGTTTGAAATCCCGATTTATGTAATGCTCTTCATTGCTTTCTTTGCTTTTTCGCAGGGGGCGGTTATCTGGGTATTTATTTCAGAGATTTTCCCAAATCAGGTCAGGGCAAAGGGGCAAACACTCGGCAGTTCTACTCATTGGGTTATGGCAGCACTGATTGCATTCTGCTTTCCCTATCTGGCAGAGTCATTTGGAGGTGCAAACATATTTTTCTTTTTCTGTGCCATGATGGTATTGCAGCTGGTATTCGTTTGGAAGATGATGCCTGAAACAAAGGGGAAATCTCTGGAGCAGATAGAGACGGGAATTGTAATGCACTAAATAAAAACTCAAAAGACAAGATATGATCACACCTGCTATATGCTTTGGCGAAATATTATGGGATGTGCTGCCTGATGGGCGCATGCCAGGTGGTGCACCGCTAAATGTTGCCTATCACCTTAATAAGCTTGGCCTGTCCAGTAGTATCATCAGTAAAATCGGAGATGATGAAAACGGAGTGAAACTGGAGCGTTTGCTTGATGGTTGGCAAATTAACAAAAGCCTTCTTCAACGCGATACGATCCACCCTACCAGTGAAGTGATTGCCCGCGTGGGCAGTAGAAATGAGGTTTCCTACGAAATCGTGTTTCCTGTGGCATGGGATTTTATAGATCACCAGTCCATAATCGATAGTGCACTGAAGTCATCCACATATTTTGTATACGGAAGCCTGGCCTCCAGAAATACGCTTTCCAGAGAAACGCTGTTCAAATTCCTGGAGAGCGATGCGATAAAGGTATTTGATATCAATCTCCGCCCTCCTTTCTTTGATAAGAGCCTGTTGGCAAATCTGATGGAACGGGCTGATATCATAAAATTTAACGAGTCGGAACTACAGATGGCCCAGATTCTTTTTGGGGGAAGGTTTATAAATGAGAGAGAGCAGGTCCGTTTTATACAGGAACGCTTCAGTGTTCCAGAGGTAATTGTAACTAAAGGCGAATTTGGGGCTTCCTATTATAAAATGGATCAATCCTACCATGCCTGGGGATCTGAGGTAAAGGTTAACGATACCATTGGGAGTGGAGATTCATTTCTTGCAGCCTTCATTGCCAGTCATCAATTGGGGCTGGCACCAAAAACCATTATAAAAAATGCGATCGGAATGGGCGCTTTTATCGCCACCAAAAAGGGGGGCTGTCCGGAATATGAGGTTGAAGAATACAAAAAATTTATTGACGAAATATTTTAACTAAACATAATACTAACCAAATCTGAATTTTTATGAGAAAAATTTTCCTTACCTGGCTTTTTGCCTGTATGGTAACGGGCCTGGCATTTGGCCAGACCAGGGTAATCAGTGGCGTTGTCACCGACAATGAATCCATCCCTCTGGAGGCTGTAACCGTAGTGATCGTAGGTACCCAAAAAACGGTGACCACAGATGCTAATGGTGTTTTTAAAATTGAAGCTTCTGCCGGTCAGTCGCTTAGGTTCATTTATATTGGAGCTGAACCATTAACCATTCCGATTACCGCAGAATCGGCCAATCTTAAGGTCAAACTCGACATCGCGATCAATAAGCTCAACGAGGTCGTGGTTACGGGTTATCAGAAGGAACGCAAGAAAGACATCACCGGGGCGGTGAATGTGGTTGATGTTTCAAAGATCAGGGATATCCCTTCAGGTAATGCTGTAAAGTCTCTTCAGGGAAGGGTTCCAGGGGTACTGATTACCACCGACGGTTCTCCAACCGGTCAGGCAACTGTAAGAATCCGGGGTATTGGAACCCTGGGCAATAACGACCCGCTTTATGTAATCGATGGCGTGCCAACCAAAAACGGGTTGGAGCAGTTAAACCAGAACGACATTGAATCTATTCAGGTGCTTAAAGATGCGTCATCGGCTACTATTTATGGCTCACGTGCAGCGAATGGTGTAATCATCATCACTACAAAAAAAGCCAAAAAAGGCTATTCAAAGATCGACTTCAATGCCTCGACATCCATTCAGAATTACGCCACCAAACTTAAAACGCTTAATGCCGAGGAAAGAGGCCGTACCTATTGGCAGGCGGCGGTAAACGATAAGGCCAATCCCAATAATAACCAGATTTATCAGTATGACTGGAACAATAACTTTAACAATCCAGTGCTTAACCGTGTGATCTTTCCAGAGTACATCGATGCGGCAAAGACCATGAGGGCTGCAGATACTTACTGGTTTGATGAGATTGCACAAAATTCGATTATCCAGTCCTATGATGCAGCCCTTTCCAATGGCGGTGAAAAGGGAAACAGTCTTTTTTCGGTGGGTTATTATGATAATAAGGGTATCGTAAAAGAGTCAAGAAGCCGAAAATATACGGCAAGATTCAATTCTGATTACAATTATCTAGACGGCAAGTTAAAGATTGGGGAGAATTTTTCAGCAAGCTACATTAAGAATGCTCAGATCCCTACAAGCGATATCCTTTTTGCCTCGCTCGTACAGCAGCCTATTGTGCCGGTACATACCACAAGCGGAGGCTGGGGAGGCCCTGCAGCAGGAATGACCGATAGACAGAACCCGGTTAGACTTATAGAGGACAATAAGCAGAATACTTACAATTTTTATAGGCTCTTTGGAAATGCATACGCGGATTACCAGATCATTCCTGGACTGAACTTTAGGACAAATTTTGGTGTAGACTATAACGGTAGCTATCAACGTTTGTTAAAGAAATCATATGTTTCGGGCTTTTTGGCAGATCCTGCAAACCAGGTGAGCAATGCACAGACCTATCAGGGTAATATCATCTGGCAGAATACCCTTAACTATAAAATCACCAAGGATAAACATAACCTGGAAATACTTGCTGGCCAGGAATACATAAAGAACATCAGTCAGGAGTTTTCTGCAAGCAGACAAGGGCTTGCGCTGGAAAATATAGATTATGCCTACCTTAACGCAGGTAGCTCAAATACCCTCAACGGGGGAAGTGGTGCAGGAAACAGGCTGTTGTCTTATTTCGGTAAGGTAAACTACAGTTACAACGACCGTTATATCGCCTCTGTAACTTTGAGAAGAGACGGTTCTTCGCGTTTTGGTAAAGATAACCGATATGGTACTTTCCCTGCTTTCTCACTTGGTTGGAGAATGAGCGAAGAAAAGTTTATAAAGGATCTGGGTCTGTTTTCTGATCTGAAGCTTAGGTACGGCTGGGGCCGGTCTGGAAACCAGGAAATCCCCAACAATGCCACACGTTCGCTATACTCTGCTATTTACGGGACTGACCCGACATGGGACTTTGATAAAGGTACTGCATATGATATCACGGGTGCAGGCACAGGTCAGCTGCCCTCTGGTTTTAGCCTTATCCAACAAGGCAACGACAACCTGAAATGGGAATCGTTAAGAGAGTCGAATTTTGGTTTAGACTTTGGTTTATGGAACAATAAGCTTACTGGTTCTGTTGATTATTTTATTAAGAAAACCTCAGATATTCTGATCAGTCCCGCTTACCTGGCAGTACTTGGAGATGGAGGGAACAGTTACAGTAATGGGGCTTCGCTCCAGAACAAAGGGCTTGATGCTATTCTTACCTACGAAGATAAGATTGGTGATGATTTTAGCTTCAGCCTGACGGGGAACTTTTCGCTCTACAGGAACAAGGTGACCTATCTGCCTAAAGATGTACTGGCTTCCTATCCGGGCAATGGTACCGACAAAAACGTACTCGGAAGGCCGATAAACTCCTACTTTGGATATGTTGCCGATGGCCTCTTTACCTCACAGGCAGAAGTGGATGCTTATGCCAGCCAGCCTGGAAAAGGATTAGGCAGGATAAAATATAAAGATTTAAACAATGATGGAGTGATTAACGATCTGGACCGCGACTTTATAGGCGACAATAGCCCTAAGTTTACCTATGGACTGAATGTTTCCCTTAGTTATAAGAATTTCGATATGAGTTTTTTCCTACAGGCCATCAATGTGGATGTGGTGAACGACTTTAAAACCTATACCGATTTTTCTTCGCTTTGGACAGGTACGAACTGGGGCAGCAGGACGCTTGATGCGTGGAGCCCTTCAAATCCAAGCTCTACTATTCCAGCGCTCACTCTTGTAGACCGCAATAATGAAGGCAGGTTTTCTACTTACTTTATTGAAAACGGATCTTACCTCAAGCTGCGCAACCTGCAGGTTGGTTATAATCTTAAAAAGGCACTGAATATGAAAATACAGAACTTCAGGGTATTCGTTCAGGGCAGTAACCTGTTCACCATAAAAAGCAAATCTTTTACCGGTACTGATCCTGAGATTCCCAATTATGGATTTCCTGTGCCAGTTGTTGGTACCCTTGGGGTAAATATTACATTGTAAAATTAGATATATCAAAAGATGAAAAAATTAATATGTACACTGGCATTCTTCGCTACCCTATTCTTCTCATGCGAAAAAGCCCTTGATGAGCCAGCACAGGGCGTGGTTTCAGGCGATGATCTGAATACTCCGGAGAATATTGATAAAATGGTTATTGCAGCTTATTCTGTACTTGGAAATGATCACTATACTTCTCCATATTCCAGTATGTGGCCGTATGGAAGCGTTCGTGGAGGAGACACCTATAAAGGAGGGGATGGCCCCGGAGACCTGTCAGAGTTCCATCTGTTTGAGACATTTTCCCTTAACCGGCCTGATAATGCACTTATTGACCAGCTTTGGTTCAGGCTATATGTAGGTGTCGGTCGAGCTAATGATGCGTTGAGAAGAGTTGATGCTATGTCTGCCACTGAATATCCCAATAAAGTTCAACGCCAGGGAGAACTTCGCTTTTTGAGAGGACATTTTTATTTTCTGCTAAAGATTCTTTTCAAATATGTTCCCTTTATCGATCAGAATATGGCAAAGGCCGAGTATCCGTCCATTTCCAATAAGGCCTTGAGTAACGATGCGCTTTGGACGAAGATTGCAGATGATTTCAGAGCGGCCGTTACAGCGCTGCCGATAGATCAGAACGATAAGGGCAGGGTAAACAAAAATGCTGCAAAAGCATATCTGGCTAAAGTGCTGTTGTACCAGGCCTATACCCAAAGCGAAAATAACGCAGTAAGCGGTATTGATGCTGCTAAATTAAATGAAATAAACACGTTATGTGACGAGATCATGGCATCGGGCAAATTCAGCCTGAGCGCAGATTATGCAAACAACTTTTTATCTGCTTCTGATAACGGCCCGGAATCTGTTTTTGCCATCCAGTATTCAAAAGATGATGGTACGACAAAGGGGAGACTGGATTATGGGCATGCGCTTAATTATCCGATGAATCAGGAGTATGGATGCTGCGGTTTTAATGTGCCTAGCCATGATCTGATCAATGCTTTTAAAACAGGAACCGACGGATTGCCTCTTTTTTCTACCTACAACAATACGGATGCGGCAGCTTCGCTCGACTTTCAGAGCAGTTCATTCGATCCACGACTTGATCATACCGTGGCCAAACCAGGTGCACCTTTTAAGTATAAGCCAGCATTTGTATTCCAGCGCTCGTGGTCAAGAGCACCGGCTATTTATGATGCATTTGCCAGTATGAAAGAAGCAGTACTTCCAGATGACGCTTCTTTTCAGAAAGTCCCACCATTTATTGGAAGTTCGAAAAACTGGCAGATTATTCGCTACTCAGATGTGCTGCTTTGGAAAGCAGAAGCACTGATAGAACTGGGGCGGCCATTGGAAGCTGTTCCGCTGATCAATCAGGTTAGAAACCGTGCAAACCTAAGTCGTAACCTATTGAAAAATGCTGCGGGAAACCCAACTTCAAACTATAACGTTCAGCTTTATCAACCTGGGTTAAATTGTACCTGGACACAGGATTTTGCAAGGCAGGCCCTAAGATTTGAAAGAAGACTTGAGTTCGCTACAGAAGGTTATCACTTTTTTGATCTGGTGAGGTGGGGGATTGCTGCGCAGACTATGAACGCTTATTTTACAGTCGAAAAATCAAGGGTTGCCCATCTCGCAGATGCCAGATTTACGGCAGGAAGGGATGAATATTTCCCGATTCCATTAAATCAGATTAACTTTAGTAGCGGGGTATATAAACAAAACAACGGATGGTAATATTTCTAATGTCCAGGGAGTCTTCCCTGGATATTTGCTTAAATTTTAAAAAATACAACATGAAAAACAAATCTATAAGATCGGTGTTCTTTTTGCTTTTTTGCCTATTCTCTGTCGGTTCTAATGCCCAATCTACAGGAGGTGAAAAATACAGGCCAGCTTTCCATTTCTCACCAAAGGCACATTGGATGAATGATCCTAACGGAATGGTGTATTATAATGGCGTTTACCATCTTTTCTTTCAGTATCATCCCGGAGGTACAACCTGGGGGCCTATGCACTGGGGACATGCCACAACCCAAGATTTCGTTAACTGGGAGGAAAAGCCCATAGCACTTTATCCAGATAGCCTGGGGACTATTTTTTCGGGAAGTATCGTGATCGATAAAGACAATACCGCAGGATTTGGCAAGAACGCTATGGTTGCAATATTTACGCACCATAACCAAAAAATCGAAGAGGCCAAGACTGGCCTGCACCAATACCAAAGTATTGCTTATAGCAATGATGAAGGCAAAACGTGGACTAAATATAAGGGCAATCCTGTGCTTCCAAACCCTGGGATAAGCGATTTCAGGGACCCCAAGGTGATGTGGTATGAACAAGGCAAAAAATGGATCATGACCTTAGCTACAAAGGACAGGATCACTTTCTATTCTTCCCCAGATCTTAAAGCCTGGAAACGCGAAAGTGAATTTGGAGCCAATCTGGGCGCTCATGGTGGGGTTTGGGAATGCCCGGATCTATTTCCACTCAAAAGCAATGGTAAAACGGTATGGGTACTTTTAGTTAGCATTAATCCCGGAGGCCCTAACGGAGGTTCTGCAACCCAGTATTTTACAGGAAACTTTGACGGGAATAAATTTGTGCCAAATTCTACAAAAGAGAAATGGGTAGATTATGGGACCGATAACTATGCAGGGGTTACCTGGTCTAATACCGGTGACAGGAAGGTATTCCTTGGCTGGATGAACAACTGGCAATATGCCAACCAGGTACCTACCAAGGCCTGGCGTGGTGCTATGACAATTGCCAGAGATCTATCGCTCGCAAGTGTTGATGGAGTGTATTATCTTCGTTCGTTACCTGTAAAGGAAATTTCGCCATCATTAAAGCCTGTTTATAAGAAAGGACCTGTTACTATTTACAAGGAGATTGACCTTTCTGCATATGCCAAACCGCTGGATGGAAAGTTCAAACTCGATCTTAGCCTTGAAAATACTAGCGACCTGAATATAGTATTATCGAACGTTAGCGGACAAAAGCTGATTATTGGCTACGACAAAAAGAACAACAGTTACTTTATCGACCGGACACTATCTGGCGAAACATCATTTGAAAAAGGATTTGCCAAAAAACATAGTGCGCCCAGGTTACTGGCCGATAAGAAAATCAATATTAGCTTGATCCTGGATGTAGCATCTGTAGAACTTTTTGCCGATAACGGATTAACCGTGATGACAGATATCTTTTTTCCGGATAGTGCTATTAAAACAATCAAGATTCAAAGCAGTGGCGTTAGTAAGTTAAGCAGTCTTTCGCTGTCAAAGATTGACAAGAAGCAATAAAATAGTATAAGCGGTTGTATCTTAAATAAAGATTTGTAATCCTGTCCAAAGGACTCCTACGGAGAGGGTAATTTATTTTATAAAAATCAAAATAGATGAGAGACGTTTTTTGCAGTGATAGGCTGCGAAGAATCGTCATTGTGAGAAGGCTTTTTCAGCCGACGAAGCAATCTTAAAACGATCGCTACCAGCGTGCGCATTAAGATTGCTTCGTTCCTCGCAATGACGACCTTTCTATAGGATTTGTCTTATGATAAAACTTTAATCACCAAAGCCCTGGCAAATAAATATCCTGTAAGTAGTCATTGAAATATATATCAATGGCGTTTCACCGAAATTATTATTACCTTGTATTTTTAAGTTAATGTATATTTGTCGGACGAATGATCAACATTAATCACACGGATGAAAAGTCTTTATTGCTTCAATTGAAAAACGGTGATGAGCGTGCATTTGAAATACTATACAATAACTATAAATTCCGGATCGCCGGAAATTTATTCAAACTTCTCAAATCTGACGACCTGGTAAAAGAAATGCTGCAGGAGCTTTTTTTTAAAATATGGGAAGTGCGGGCACAGATTGATCCCGAAAAATCTTTTAAATCTTATCTCTTCCGTATAGCGGAGAACCTGGTGCATGATTATTTCCGGAAAGTTGCAAAAGACAAACGTTTACTGACTAAAATAGTTGCTTCAAGTTCAGAGCTTTATCTTCATGTTGAAGAAGATATGCTGAGTAAAGAAGATGCTCAAAAATTGCAGAACGCTATAAACCTGATGCCCCCTCAGCGTAAAATGGTATTTACACTCTGCAAACTAGAGGGAAAATCTTATAAAGAAGTAGAGGAGATTATGGGCATTAGTGCCAAAACCATCAGTAGCCACATGCTGCAAGCCAATAGGTTTCTTAAAACGTATTTTAGAGATTCTCCAACACTTACCATTTCGATAGTTTTAGGCATTTTATTCAAAGGCTTTTGATCCTGATCGTTATTTTTGGAAATTAATTGTTAATTTTTTATTAACTGACT
>CAMLDJ010000104.1 GCA_946478755.1 uncultured Pedobacter sp.
TCAGATTCTCCTTATTGATCAGCAGCCATTTGTAACGGTCCTTTTTTTCCGCGTCCACAGGCATGTCTGGCAGTTTGATCTCGACAATACACAGCTGATCAGTATCGAGAAAGTAAAGACATTTAAAATTTGTCGTCATGTTTGGTTGGTTGAACACTTACATAGCTTAAAAATGATGCCAATTTATTTGGTTTGCCTAAATCGCCTGATTGCGTGATATTCGTTTGTATGAATATTCAAGGCTGTGGTTCGTTTGCCTCCTTTGATGAGATTATTACACACAATGTCTCCGTACTGCAGCTTCGTTTACCCTTATACTTCTCCTTTGATCCAGTTTTTTATCCGTTTAAAAAGATCTTTTTTTAAAGGCTTCGGCTGGCCATCATGCGTTATTTTATGCGTATAGTTGTGGATGAGCTTTTTCGCATAGGCGGATAAATGAGGCACTGATTTCAGCACGTCTAAAAAAGGGGCCGCATTATGGTTAAGGGTGGCATTAAGGGAAATACTCTGGTATTCACTTCTTACTATATCAGCAGTGTTTTCATTAATAGATGCATTCCCGTTTTCGGCAAAATAATCAACGTGAAAAATCTCAGGATTCTGTTTTCTTAACCTTTTTGTTCCCTTCCTTTCATTTCTCCAGGGATGTTCGTTAGGCGGTAACTGTCGTGTTAAAAATGCCTTGTTCCAAAGAGAAACCTGGTGAGACATTAAAAAGCCACTGTCTTTATTGTCCAAGATGGAAACATTGAAACCCTTAATAAAGATATCGCTGCTTTTTGTTTTAAAAACGCCTGATGAATTCAGTTTAACGAGCTGCCACTTATTTCGGACGGTCAATTGAAAGAGTTCGTTAAAAAAATCTTTATCTACAGGTTTGCTCAGCCACATGTCTTCCTGAAAATAAATCACGTATTCCTCGTCGATCTGATCCAGGAGGAGAGAAAGCCGGTTACTCCATTCACCTTTTCCTGACCTGATGTTTTTAAAGTTTTTTATTTCAACCGGCTTTTCTTCGGTAGCAAAATAATAATTTATCGGGATGTCAAAATCCCAGTGCTTCAAAAAGAAGTATTCGAAGCCTTTAAACAGCAATTCATATCGGTCGCAGGCATGCACAATTAATGCAATATTATTCTTCATCATCTATCTAAGCCATGATGTTTATTCCGCCGCAAAATACAAAATATCTATTCAAATCTGTTTTTCATTCCAAGAAGGCCGAGCAGTCCGCCGGTATGTAAAGCCACAATTTTGTCTGTCGGTTTAAAGTATTTTTTGGTAGTTAAATCATCGATAGCATAAAACATTTTGCCTGTATATACCGGATCTATCAATATACCTTCGGTTGTGGTAAATTTTTTTATATAATCAATTAATTCCTTGCTGGTTTTTGCATAGCCTCCAAAGTGATACTCGGTATGCAGTACAAGCTGGGCATTGCCGCCTGTATATTTTATAATTTCATCAGCAATAAAGTCTCCACCTTTCAATACAGGGACGACGTGCAACTTTGTTTTTAAGCCGCGTTGATAGATTCCGCTTAATAGGCCTGCTGCGGTCGTTCCCGTTCCCGCCGCACAAAATATATGGTCAACATCGTCCGGCAATTCTGCGATGATCTCCGCGCAGCCCCTGACCGCTTCGGGTCCTGCTCCGCCTTCGTCTACAAAAAGTGCATGCTGATCTTGTCCAAAATGCGTCTGAAATAACAATTTTTTGTCTTTATAGCTTAACCTGTCCGTAAAGATCAGTACCATGCCGAATAACTTACATAGCATCAGTATTTCGTTATCAAGGCATTCAGTGGCTTCTCCGCGAACAAAAGCTGTACTTTTCAAGCCAAGCCTGGAACAAGCTGCTGAGGTAGCAATTAAATGATTGGAATAGGCCCCGCCGAAGGTGACCAAATGATTTTTTTGCTGCTCGCTGGCAGCAGTCAGAATGTATTTAAGCTTGCGCCACTTGTTTCCTGAAACATATGGGTCGATCAGATCGTCTCTTTTTACGAGCACCTGAGGTGCCCCAAAACCTTTTAATTGCTGTAGCGGACTATCGATATCTGTAAACATTTAAGCAAATATAGATGCCTTTGCTGAGCTTTTATTGCTTGAAATAAATCTTTTTAAGCAGGTAAGGAAAGAAATTCAGGATGATTTTAACGTTTTGACTAAAATTTTTCATAAGGGTAGGGTTCAGGTTTTCCTTATTGATCAAAGTGTTATGAGCTTTGTACATAGGCTGGGGATGGTAGCTTTGTAAAGTTTTATTATTGATCATGTTATGTATGTCGTGTAACTTATCAAAAAGCAGACCAATTTCTTTTTAAATATGTAATTGTTAAAGATTAGTTTTGCAGAATCAAACCTGCAAAGTAAAAAGCTGCAGAAAGCTTCGTTACCTCAATACATATCAATAAAAATTAAATGGAAAACAGTTATAACGGGTCGGAATCGGAAGATCAGGATTTATATGAGCATTTTAACATTGTTGTTGATAAAGGACAGTCTCTGCTGCGTGTAGACAAGTTCTTGATGCAGCGCATGGAAAATGCGTCGCGAAACCGTATACAAAATGCCATAGATGCTGGAAATGTACTGGTGAACCGGAAAACGGTTAAACCTAGTTATAAAGTTAAGCCAGCTGATGAGATTTCCATAGTATTTCCACACCCTCCCCGGGATACGGAAGTTTATCCGGAGGACATTCCGCTGGATATTGTTTATGAAGATGAGGATCTGCTGGTGGTAAATAAAGCTGCGGGAATGGTGGTTCATCCTGGATTTAATAACTATACAGGGACGCTGGTCAATGCACTGGCTTTTCATTTTGAACAACTGCCACAGTTGCCCGGCAACGAGGGAAGGCCTGGCCTGGTGCATCGTATTGACAAAGATACATCCGGGCTTTTACTGATCAGCAAGAACGAGATCACAATGACCAAGCTGGCTAAACAGTTTTTTGATCACTCCATCACCCGGAAATATGTGGCCCTTGCATGGGGGGATATCGAGCAAAATGGTACGGTAACAGGCTATATTGGCCGTAGTGCAAAGAACAGAATTGTAATGGATGTTTATGATGATGAAGAAAAAGGTAAGTGGTCGGTAACACATTATACCGTGTTGGAGCGTTTAGGTTATGTTACCTTAATCAGTTGCCAGCTTGAAACTGGCCGTACACATCAAATAAGAGCACATATGCAGCACATTGGCCACCCCCTATTTAGCGATGCTAATTATGGCGGAGATAAAATTTTAAAAGGAACCACCTTCACCAAATACAAGCAGTTTGTACAAAATTGCTTTGACATTTTGCCCCGCCAGGCACTTCATGCAGAAACTCTGGGCTTTATTCATCCCCGAACAAGAAAATATATGGAATTTCAGGCGCCTTTGCCTTCCGATTTCGATTCGGCATTGAACAAGTGGAGAAATTATATTGTACAACCCAGCTAAGCTTTGGCACAGACAGACATGCAGCAGGAATATATCATACATAACGATGAGTTTGTGGGGGTTAACCATCCGATACTAACGGCTGGTAACCGTGGATTTAAATATGGTGACGGACTTTTTGAAACCATGCGCATGAGTAAAGGCAAACTTAAATTTCCTGAACTGCATGCCGACAGGTTAAGGGCTGGGATGATGGCTTTGAAAATTGAAGGTAGTACTTTGCTTGATGACTATTTTTTAAAGCAAAAGACCGCGGAACTTTGCAAAAAGAACAAATTGAAAGACAATGTCCGTTTCAGGCTTTCGGTTTACCGAGCGGGCGATGGATTATATACACCCAATAGCAACAAGGCAGGCTATGTACTGGAAGCTTCGGCCCTTGATGAAGAGCAGTACGGACTGAATAAAAAAGGATTGATCATTGATGTTTTTGATGAACTCACCAAACCGGTCAACAGCCTTTCTAATTTTAAAACAAGCAACTCCTTGTTGTATGTGATGGCAGGGCTTTATAAAAAACAGCACCGGCTGGATGATGCTTTTATTTTAAACCAGCATGGTTTTCTATGTGAAAGCATCAGCTCTAATATTTTTGTCGTCTATGATAAAAAGATCTATACGCCGGCCTTATCGGAAGGATGTGTGGCCGGTGTCATGCGCAACGTGGTCATGGGCATGTGCAAAGCACATGATATTGAGGTGATAGAGGCCCAGATTAACCCGGAAATATTAAAGGCTGCCGAAGAAGTATTTGTTACCAATGCGATCACTGGCATCCGTTGGGTAATGGGTTATGGCCGTAAGCGTTATTTTAATGAAATGACCAAGCTACTAAGTGCCAGACTGGATTCATTTTAGTCCGTTATAGCCGAATACCCCTCAAAAATTCATCTACTTGCATGCGTTTTTTACCTTCGTATTGAAGGTCAGTGAGTTTAATAAAGCCATCCTTAGCTGCAAATTTCAAATAGGTTTTTCCGTCAGATAAAAAGGCACCTGCGGCCAAACCGGTTTCTTTCTCTTCCAGTTCTGCTTTGAAAACCTTGAGGGTTTTGTCGTTCAGCTTGGTAAAGGCAGTAGGGTAAGGACTCAAGCCCCGAATCTGATTGTAGACCGAACGTACCGGCTGGTTCCAATTGATCAGGCAATGTTCCTTAAATATTTTTGGGGCATGTTTCAGCTCAGCGCCCTCCTTGCTTTCGGGCTGTGCATGCTCGGTGTAATCACCGGTTTCAATAGCTTTAACGGTTCTTACCAGTAAGTCTGCGCCAACCTTCATCAGCCTATCGTGCAGATCTCCAGCGGTGTCATTTTCGGTAATGTTTACTTTTTCAGAAAATATAACATCACCGGTATCTATTTCGTGTTTCAGGAAAAAGGTAGTTACGCCGCTTTCTTTTTCTCCGTTAATGATGGCATGATTGATGGGCGCTGCGCCACGGTATTGAGGCAGCAAAGAGGCATGCAGGTTTATAGTTCCTTTTGCAGGCATATCCCATACGATTTCAGGCAGCATTCTAAAAGCCACAACTACGTTTAAGTCGGCCTGTAAGCGCTTCAGTTCCTCTACAAACAGCGGGTCTTTTAGTCTTAACGGCTGCAGTACTTTCAAGTCCTGCGCAACAGCATATTGTTTTACGGCGCTTTCCTGCAGCTTTTGTCCGCGGCCGGCAGGCTTATCAGCGGCGGTAACCACACCCACAACATCAAATCCAGCTCCTACCAGCGCGTTCAAAGAAGCAACAGCAAAATCGGGCGTACCCATAAAAACTATTTTCATCAGCATGTGTTTTTACAAAATAACACAAATTAAACGTAAATTTCATTCAACCTGTATGGTGGAGACGCTTGAAGAGCTAAAAGAAAGTGGCCTGGTTTATTTAACGGATAGCCAGCCAGGTATATACAGAAGGGGTGAACCCGGAAAGTTTTATTATGTAGACAAGGAAGGCAACAGGATTACGGATGGCAGGCAGCTGGACCGGATTAATGCCCTGGTATTGCCTCCTGCATGGACGGAAGTATGGATTGCGCCTAAACCCAAAGCCCACCTACAGGCTACAGGATTTGATGTTGCTGGAAGAAAGCAATACCGATATCATCACGAATGGACTTCACGTAGATCTGATAGCAAATATTTCCGGTTACTGGAATTTGGTAAAGCTTTGCCAGGAGCACGTAAAAGGATTGCCAAAGACCTGAGACGAAAAGAACTGGATGAACAAAAGGTTCTAGCGATCTGTATACAATTAATGCAAAAGACCTTAATCCGCATTGGAAATGAGACTTATAAACAATTGTATGGGAGTTATGGATTGAGCACTTTGAAGGATAAGCATGTAAAGATCAACGGGAATAAAATGATGCTCAGCTTTGTAGGTAAAAAAGGGGTGAAGCATGAAGTCATATTGAATGACAAGACCTTAGCCCGTTTGGTAAAAAAGTGCAGGGATATTCCTGGTCAGGATCTGTTTCAATTCTATGAAAATGATACCGATCACCGCCCCATTGACTCTGGAAAAATCAACAGTTACATCAAGGAAATTACCGGTAGTGATTTTACGGCTAAAGACTTCCGTACCTGGGGTGGTACCCTGGAGGCACTAAGGCAGCTGGCGATATGCGACTGTAACGTCACAGAAAAAAAATCTAAAAAGAAGATCATTGTTGAAGTCCTTGATTGTGTAGCAGATAAGCTGGGTAATACCAGGGCGGTTTGTAAAAGTTCCTATGTTTACCCTTTGTTGCTTCAGGCTTTTGAAAATGATCAGATGGGCAGGTACCTGAAAAGGATAAGCAAAGACCAGCCAAACACAGTCAAGGCCCTAGAAAATGATGAAAAAGTACTCATGCAATTTTTAAAGGCTGCGCAGAAACTTAGCAATTGACTTTAAACAAGAAACCCTGAATCAGGATTCAGGGTTTCTTGTTTAAACTTTCGGCGCTTTTTTAACCGGATGCACCGGCTGCTCGCTTTCTTCCCGCCTTTTAGCTGGGTTTTTGAAATGTGCCTCTTCTCGGTTATAATCTTTATCCTCTGGTTTTTTTACCGCTTTATCGCCAGCAGGGACCTTACCTTTTGGAATTTCTTCCTCGTAATTGCTGGCCGGGCTATCATTTTTCTTTTTAGGCTCCCTATTCATAATGCTTATATCCTTTCCGTTTATGGATACAACAAGTACTTCTTGCGCATTGTTTTATATTTACTGAGTCCTGGTTCCCAGCTGGCCCTGATTTCTTTTTCAGATTTTCCGGCCATGATCTGTTCCCTGAAATCCCCCACTCCAATGAGTTTCTCGATAGGCATCATTTGCTTGCTTAGTTTAGAATTGAAGAAATCGGCTTTGTTTGGGGAGGCCTTGTAAAGTTCAATCATCCAGGACAGGTTGATCTGTTTCGTTTTTCTGAAAATACTGGTATCGTAGTTTCTAAGGTCCAGACCATAACAAACCTGGTTCATAAATATCGGGGTTTCAGCCATACCCTTAATGCTTTTTGGCGTAAAGGAGAAGCTGTATTTTCCTTTTAACGCCGGCCCGCCTATAATGGTGAAAGGGAATTGTGTGCCACGTCCATGGTTAAGGTACACGCCCTCAAATAAACAGGTTGAAGGGTAAAGCAGAATGGATTGTGCCGTATTTAAGTTCGGCGAAGGTTTTACAGGCAGCTCATAGGGCGTATCGTGAGTGTAATTGGCCACTTTAATGATCTTTATCCTGCATTTTAACTTATTGTCGAGCCAGCCTTCGCCGTTCAGCATCTGTGCGTATTCTGCTACCGTTAGCCCGTGAACTGCCGGAATTGGCTTCAGACCCACACCTGATTTATATTTGGGATCTAATATTGGCCCGTCTATATAAAACCCGTTGGGATTTGGTCGGTCCAGAATTAAGAGTTCTTTATCGTGTGCTGCGCAAGCTTCCATTACATGCTGTAAGGTGTTAATATAGGTGTAAAAACGGACGCCAACATCCTGGATATCAAATACCATAATGTCTACATCAGCAAGATCCTCCTGTGTAGGGGTAGAATGCGTACCATATAATGAAATGGCCTTAATGCCTGTTTTGGCATCCACATCATCAGCTACATGTGTGCCAGCACTGGCGTTTCCACGAAATCCATGCTCAGGGCCGAATATTTTAACGATGTTCACTCCGAGTTTCAACAAGCTGTCTACAGCAGTCTCCTTACCAATTATAGAAGTAGGATTTACAACCATGCCTACACGCTTGCCTTTTAAATAAGGGACATAGAGCTCTGTTTGCTCTGCGCCAGTAAGTAATTTTTCTTTTTTTGGCTTATCAATATCTTCCGCTTTTACTTTGTAAGGGTTCGGAACAGCCGGATTAAAAGCGACGGTTGTCGACGGCCCGCAAGCCAGAAGTGTTATAGAAACCAAAACTGTGTTTAGTAAATAGGTTAGGGAATGTGTCATTGAATAACCTTTTTTATTTTAAATACCTTAAATCAAAATCAAATGAGCATTTTTGCTAAGTTACAATTTATTACACAAGGTTGAATACAGAATATTTCATAGCAGGACGGATTGCCATAAAATCAGCGCGTACTTTTTCTAAGCTCATTGTTAGGATAGCGATAGCGGGAGTGATGCTGAGCCTGGCCGTTATGATGCTTTCTGTAGCCATTATAAAGGGCTTTAAAACAGAGATACAGGAGAAAGTAAGGGGCTATATTGGCGACGTAAGGGTATTCAAATACAGTCTGAACAATTCCTTTGAACTTACGCCTTTTGTTCCTGCGAAAGAAACCTTGGCGCAGCTTAAAAATAACCCGGATATTGAGTTCTATCAGCCCTATGCTACAAAGCCGGCCATCATCTCGGCCAATGATGAGGTAGAGGGAATCAACTTTAAGGGGATAGATAAAACATTTAACTGGGATTATATCCGGAAGCACTTGGTAAGCGGTACTGTGATTAATTTTGCTGACAGTGCAAAGGCTACCCGGCAGATTCTCATCTCATTATATACGGCAAACAGGTTAAAGCTTAAGGTTGGTGACGATTTTATCATGTATTTCGTGCAGAATCCTCCACGTAAGCGTCCTTTTAAGATCGTTGGGATCTATGATATCGGAGTTGAGGAAATCGATAAAGGTTTTGTGATTGGTGATTTGAATATCATCCGGAGATTAAACGACTGGAAGTCTAATGAAATCGGAGGAATTGAAATTAGGATTAAGGACTTTTCTAAATTAAAGACCGTATCGGATGGTATTTACGAAAAGATCGAAACGAACTTGAAATCGGAGTCCGTCTCAGATTATTTTCCCGCCATTTTTACCTGGCTATCCCTGCTGGACATCAATACAAAAGTGCTCCTGGTTCTGATGATGGTTGTAGGAGTAATCAATATGGTCACGGCCTTGCTTATCATGATCCTCGAACGCACCAATATGATCGGCATCCTGAAAGCTTTCGGTATGTCAGATTACAGTGTCATGAAAGTATTTCTTTACAATGCACTTTATCTGGTTGGATTTGGTTTATTGCTGGGCAACCTGCTTGGTCTTGGTCTTGGATTTTTGCAGCAGTATACACATATTTATAAGCTCGAGCAGTCTTCCTACTACCTGTCCTACGTCCCTGTTGAGATTCACTTCACTGATGTGCTGATCCTGAACACCGTTACATTTGTGATCTGTGTGCTGGTATTGATTCTGCCTTCCATGCTCGTTAGCCGGATCAGTCCTTTAAAGGCGATCAGGTTCAAGTAGCCATTCTTTTCCCGGCAACCTTCATAGGTGTGTTTATGACTTAAACAGTTGGCTACAGATTCTCTACGGTTCCTCCGGGGGTTAAATATGTCTTTAGCCGTAGGGAACACGCAGAGAACCCGTCTGTAAGCCGTCCTGATTATTGACTCATTTAGAAATTGTCAATATACAAAGCCATAGCATTTATTGCTGCTGACCTGCGTTGTAGCTGATCATCCACTGGGTGCCGAACTGATCGGCAACGATGCCGAAGTAATCACCCCAAAACATGTTCTCCATTGGCATCTCTACCTTTCCGCTGGCTGATAATTCGGCGAACACGCGATCAGCCTCGGCTTTGCTTTCTAAGCCAAGCGACAAGTAAAAATTGTTTCCTGCAACAAGTTTTTGTCCATGACAATCCAGGCTATCTGTCGCCATTAACATAGTTCCGTTAGGTAGGCTTAATGAGATGTGACAGATCTTGTCTTTATCGGCTTCCGGTGTCTGGTCTTCCGGCATATCTCTGAAGCGCATGATCATCGGGATTTCGCCGCCAATTACAGATTTATAGAAATTGAAGGCATCCTCTGCTGTACCGGGAAAGTTTAAATAAGGGTTAAGGGCTATCATAAGTATTGAATTTATTTTAGTGTACTCAAATGTAGGAGCAATGGTCTGTTTTCCGGGAGGCTTATTACGGCAATATAAGGGGTTAACTGCGGCATAATTTCGCCCATCACGCTATACAGCAAGTTGGCCAGGGATGATCCGGTGATTTTTTATTGGCAAAAAATAAAGAAGCTGTGGTTTTTTAAACCAGCGCTTGTAAACTTATTTGCGTAAATTTGTAGCCTTATCCATTAATAAAGATACTGTGTCGTTAGATAAATTAAAACTAAGCAAGCCCCTGGTAGCCGCAATGAATGATGCCGGATACCTCTCTCCAAAAGAAATTCAGGCAAAAACAATGTCCCGGATGATTGGTGGACAGGATATCATTGCTGTCGGGCCCGAAGGCTGCGGTAAAACCACAACTTATGTGCTTGGTGTTTTAATGAAGCTAAAATACAGCACAGATGAAGCCCCTAAGGTATTGATCCTTGTGCCCGATGGCGAACGGGTTGAAGCAGTAATCGCCGAGTTTATGCTGCTCAGCAGGAATAGGAACCTGCGTATTATAGGTTTATATGGTACTGGCGGTATGGATGAAGAGATTAACGACCTGTTAGACGGTATGGATATCGTTGTCGCTACCCCGACAAGGGCACGTGCAGTGTATCTGAAATTAGGCTTAAACCTGAACAGACTGCAAACCTTTATTGTTGATGATGCCGAAGTTATTGTCAAACAAGGAATGCAATTGCCTGTTGCCGAGCTGGCAAGAAGCGCGGGTAAAGTGCAGCACCTGATCTTCACTACCGTTGTGCACGATAAACTGAACCTGATGATTGATCAGTTTATGAATTTTCCTACGACAATTGAAGTGGAAGAGCTGGGGGAAAGTCAGGCTGAAACACATGAACTTTTGAGCTATCATGTGCCAAATTTTAAAACGAAGATTAACCTCATGAATCTCTTATTAAGAGATGATGAGGTATTTGATAAAGTTGTCATATTCGTAAATACGCGTTTAACGGCACAAAAGCTGTCTAAAAACCTGCATTCTGCCAGGCCGCGAGCGATCTCAGTATTGAATCCCCTATTTTTTGATGAAGAAGGTTTTGATCATATTGACGACTTTAAAGCTACACCTGAAGCCAGGGTCCTAATTGTTGCCAATGAGGGGCTTTCTACACTGGATCTCTCGGATATTCATTACCTATTCCATTTCGAGGTTCCTGAAGAAAAGGAAACTTTCTTAGGCAGGGTGGTTAAAGGAAGTGGCGAAGAGGTGGTAGCCATTACCTTTGCAACAGATCTGGAACTTGCAGAAATAAAAAAGATAGAGCAGTCTTTGGGTAAAAAGATTGAAGTATTGGAATTACCAGAAGATCTGATCATCGACAAATCAGTTAAATCTACTCCGGTTAAAACGAAAAAGGAAGTCCATAACGGTCCCCGGGGTGGCGGTGCTTACCATGAAAAGAAAGAAAGTAATTCAAAGACCCACAATTACGGGATAGGCCAGAAAGCTAAAATGACCATGAAGAAAAAACACGGTTCAAGCTCTAAATAAAGAACTGGAAAAGGCTGTATCAATGATGCAGCCTTTTCTACTATATGGAACAGCAGTAAATCAATGTCTATATGCTATTGTGCTGCATGTAAGCCCACTCTATTCCCTTCAGTATCCATGATAACAGCTATTGATCCGGCATTCATAGCCGTTTTGGGAATAAGTATCTCCCCTCCAGCTTGCTGCACTTTGCCCAACACCACCTGTATCTCAGGGCTGGCATTAATGTAAATCAGCGTGCCTGTTGCGGAAGGTTTATTTGCTGAGGATTTTGCGAGTACCCCTGTGACACGTCCGGAAGTGGCTTGAATAACCTGTGGATCATAAGGGAAAAATGTTAACTCTTCCCCTGTTTCAGGGAAAGTACGGGTGCTCATTTCTATATCCAGTATCTGTTCATAGAATTTCTTAGCGCGTTGGGTATCTAAAACAGGAATTTCAAACCAGGTGATGATATTGGTCTCTGAATCGATCTTTTTTAACTTTTGCATATCTCTATTTTTATGAAGCAAAGTTCAAAAATCTGTAAGAATTTAACCTGTGACCTTTATCACAAACTTCGGTTTACAAGTCTTTGTTTTCTGATTCGGCTCAGTGTTTCTCTGGCCACACCCAGAAAAGAAGACAGCTGTGTTAATGATACTCTTTGCAGCATTTCAGGGTGGTTCCTCTCTAAATATTCCAGGCGGTCTTTGGCGGTGTACAGCTTAAATATAGTCGAAAATTCTTCCTGTTTTGTGGCGAATAAGCGAATACAGTTCCGTCCCAAGGTTTCTATTTCCGGTTCTTGCCGACCAGCCTCCATCAATTTTTGCTTATCGAAAACAATGGCGGTTAACGGCTCACAGGCCTTTATAAAATAGGCAGATTTTTGTCCTGTTCCAAAGCTGTGAATATTGGTGGCGATCTCGTTTTCAAAAAAGAAGCCCGTGTTTTTTTCGATACCTTCAATGATATGGCAGCTTTTGCAATGGCCCCTTTCAATAAAGTACAGCGCATCGCAAACTTTTCCTTCTTCCAATAAGTACGCCCCCTTTTTAAACTCCTTTCTGGTCAATGCAGGCAACAGCGTTTCCCAGCTGTTTGCAGAAAAGTGAGTTAGTGAATGAATATATTTTAAGAGGTTTTCCATATCACTCCTTTTACCTATTCCAAGGCTACAACTGACGTTGTTTCATTTTTTCGGCTTCCGCTTTGAACCGTGTAATTCTGTCTTTTCCGTTCTTTTGTTTGCTGACTAGATCGACGGCTTTAGCCTGATTCAGCAGCGCTTCATCAAAAAGCTGCATGCGATAAAAGAGGTGTGCTATGGTATCGTAATACTCAGCTGTTGGTGATATTTCAATGGCACGTTTGCTCCATATCAATGCTTTGGATAGGTGGTTGATGTTTTTTGTGCCTAGCGCATAAAAATCCCATGCTACATTATTTAGTGTGTTGGCTACGTCATTGGTTTGCATTGAGGAAATTTTGCTGTAAGAATAAGTTGTTCTCACTGCAGCGGGATTTGCGGCGAAGCTTTTCTTTATGCTGTCGCCTTTTTTTAGCAGTGCCAATCGCTTGTCTGCCGCTACTTTTGCCATTTTATTTATTGAATCGGTAGAGATGTTCATAAAATAGCGATCATAAAAGTATTGAGCTTGCGCATAAAAATTTGCCGTGTCTTTCACCGCTTTATAATAATTCAGCAAACTCAGGCTGGCGCGTCTCTGGCCTTCTTTGTAGTCTTTCGACCAGGTGCCTCGCAAATAATTCGCAACAGAGTTGGCCATCGTGATATTCTTCGTCGCGATGGCCTCCTTTTGGCTATTGGCAATGATGCTTGAATTCATTTCAACACGCACCCGTAGGGGTTCGGTCTTGTAGATGCTATCAATAATTTTCTTATTGGTATAGGCCAGCCGGTAGGCCTTACCATAGGCAAACGGCCCTGCCTTTAACACAAATAACACCTCGTCATAATCATTAAAGCTGCCTACAGTTAAGTAGTCAACGTATTCATCAATAAGTTTGGCATTGTCCCGCATGCCTAGCTGCTGTCTCAAAATAATATACTCCTTCAAAAAGTCTTTGTTAACCTTCCCACTTTTGTATTTTGCCTCATAATCCCCCAAAGACAAGCCACTTGAAAGTTTATCCAATGCTTTACGGGCCAGCATCAGGTAATGGGCTGAAGAAGAGCTGTTTTTATCCCCTTTAAATATCAAGAGTCCATTTTTGTCGAGGAAAAGATACGCAGGGAATACCTTAAGCTGGTACTTGCGCATGAAAGCCATCGCTTCCGCACTTGGCATGTTAACCGCATAGCTCACAAAGTTTTTATTGTA
Source organism: uncultured Pedobacter sp. (assembly GCA_946478755.1). The sequence goes on from CAMLDJ010000104.1 coordinate 13,686, forward strand.
AAAACTAATCACATCCGGGTTGTCAATGGCACTTTTGTTGCCGAGCTGAGTGGGAGTGCCGACGGTTAAAAATATAGGCTGGCTCGTTTCAGCAGCCTTTTTTATAGCATGGTCAAAGTTTTTCTGGTAGCTGATCTGAGCAAATAGAAAACTGGATTTAAATAGAATGACAGACAGGAGCAGTATCTTTCTCATAGAGCGTTTAGGATTTTATTCTGGCTAATATAAGCAACTTAAGGAGAGTTTTTCAATTTTGTTATCTGCACCGCCCTAATGGAAAAAATTACCCTCTGCTATTCTGCTCCTGCTGACCGAAAAAGCCCAGTTTTCCAGCCACCATCACCTGAAATAAACAGGGTAACTGAAGCAGGCCTGCCTTTTGGATGGTATATCATAATTTTACCAAACTCGTCATAGGTTACAGAACTGGTGTCTTTGGGCGAATGTTTTGTCACTAAAGTATAGCAGTAATATGGGCACCAGGATGTATTTCATAACAGTTCAATTAGAATCACTAAGGTTTGATGACTTGATTCAACACAGTGGGTACCTGCAGCAGATCGTAATCCTGACTGTAAATCAAATACTTATTGTGCCATGTGGGCGAAAACTTGTCTTTGGCATCCCTTAATCCTCTGTACCTGGAGAAAGAACGGATCTTTTCGTAAGCAAATTTCATGGAGCGTTCAGGAATATTATGTGCCTGTATCATGCCGGACATCGGTGCAAATCCAATATTCACCGTTTCGAAGCCCTGCAGCTTTAAATGTTCAAACATAGCTACTATGATGAAATCAATAATGCCATTTGGTGCATCTGCCGTTTTTCTGATCAGATCATAGGTCGCTTCACCTTTGGCGTAATCAGGTACAAGATTCAAAAAAGCAATAATTTTTTCTTCTGTATTTTCTATGGTAATGATGCTTTGTGATTTAAGTTCATCCCAGTCGAACATGCCCTGCGAAAATACGATCTCTTCCCTTTCTGTATCTTTCAGCCATTCGTCTGAAACCGATTTCAGCCGTTGTAAAATACCGTCTTTTATCGGAGCAGTATAAATTTTGCTGATATAACCATTCTCAGCAACTTTCCTGATCGCATTGCGGATCGATTTTCTGTTTCCTCCTGCCAGGCTGAAAGATTGCAGGTCAACTATTCCTTCCTGTCCAAGAAACAGCTTCTTTTTATTCAATAGTTCATAATCAGACAGATTTTCTTCAGGAACGCGATAGTAGATGTTTTTTAAGCCCTTTTCCGCACAATATTTGTCAAAAGACTGGATGATGAGCTTTCGATTTTCAGATCTGGAAACAGGGCATTCCAATACTACAGCAAAATTCCCGGAAATGCGGTAAGCCAAAAAGCCATTTTCCTCCCGATAAATGAGCTTGTCACCGTAAGTTTTGAAGTAATCCAGTGCAGAATTGCCATATTTTTCCAATTGCAGTTTTGCCCATTGCAGATCATCATCTTCCGTCTCAGATTTAGGGATATACGGTCGGATGAGGGCGTAGATCAGGAAGGCAACGGAAAGGAAGCCACTGATATTAATCGACAACAAAAAGTTGCGTGCAAACTGGTCCTCGGGAACCAGGTCATTGTTTCCGATCAGTATAAAATTTTCCAATGTATACCTGACCGACTGCCACCAGCTAAAGTCTATATTGAAGTGCTTTTTGTCCAGAAAATAAAATCCAATTGTTCCATACAGTAGGATAGCGGCTACACTCAGCAAGGTCGTTTGAATACCCAACGAACGTGTTTTTGGATTGGTCTTGATATAATATTCCTTTCTTGAAACAAACAGGATTACAATTACTAATAGTGCAAAACTAGCCTCCTCGTAATCGATGGCCTTGGTCATATGGCCAATAAGGGAAATGATACATAGGCTGAGCCCAAAGTACCAGGCGATACGCAGTCCTTTGAGCATAAATGCTGCTGTTACCAGCAGGAACAAGCCTGCTGTCAACACAAAATAGTTGGAAACCCTGATCGCTTCGATGGGAAGAAAGTCTTTCAAAAAAATAAGTCTGGAATGAATGGCGGGGGTAAGTACAGATGTCAGGTTGACGATCCCCATCAGCAGCAGTAATAAAGCCGGCAATATGCGCATCAAGAGCCTGTCGATCTTTAAAAGAAAACTGAATGCTCCCAGCAGCATTGGTGTCCAGAACTCCATAAACCTGTATACAAAGGTTATAGATACTGCTTCAGCACTTGAATATCCCAATCGCATCAACATAAAAGTCATCGATGCTTCTACAGCACCAAGTCCTCTTAAAAATGGAGATATGATCAGGAATACAACGCTGATGATATAAGTGACCAACGCACTGGCCAGAGCGGGGTGGATCGATAAAGCCAGCATGGCAATGTAAATGTGCACAATACCTATTACTTCGATTAACACGCTGTAGCCTAATGTTTTTAAAAAGCTGTTGCGTTCAATTGCATTGCTCCGGAAATCTGCTGCATACACCTCTATCACCGGAATGTACTTCATGATAAGCAAATATGACGCTCCTTTGTTAACCACAGCACGGTACAGCATATAGATGCCGGCAATCAGTCCAAATACAGCAATCAATCCAAACCATTCACCATGTCCTATGCTGCCTTCAATAATGGCGTAAATGAACACAGGAATAGCTATAATTACTACCGAAAGGATCCCTACAAAACCATATATAGAAGATGCGAAATTGATCTGCGACTGGGATACTCCTTTTTTTTCAATATCACCACTGAAAAAAGCGAGTGAGGAAACTCCTCCCGCAGGTAAAAAGACACTGACAAAATTTCTTTTGAGGAATAACAAGGTGCCATCTCCAATGGAAATAGAGCTTCCAATAGCGGAAAAAGCAAATTTGTACATCATTCCATGAACAAATAGATAAGCTATGCTCAGAGTAATGCCCAATGAAATCCATATCCGGTCGGCGGTGAGGAATAACTGTTTTACCTGCTTCAGTTCGCCCTGCTCATGCTTCATGAACCAAATGGAAAGTGCCAGAAAGAAAACTGTAAATATAAAACTGGCGATGATTTTTGCATGCTCACGAACAAACGGAGTAACAAACCGGAGTGCTTTCATACGCAGTATTTTAATTCAATTTACGTAATTGTCTGTATAGAATTAATGAGGATCAGCAAAAAGAGAAAAAAATACCCTTTGCTATTCTCCTGCTTTACCGGAAAAATTATCCTTTGCTATTCTGCTCCCAGCTTGACCGAAAAACTTATCCTTTGCTATTCTGCTCCCTGCTTGACCGAAAAACTTATCCTTCTATTCTGCTCCCTGCTTGACCGAAAAAATTACCTTCTTAGAGGAGGCCTAGGAATTTTTGTCCCCTTCAGGACAAAAGGTTCCAGACTCCGAAAAGAACGGTTATTTTTTCTTTGCTTCATTCCAAT
>CAMLDJ010000105.1 GCA_946478755.1 uncultured Pedobacter sp.
TTTAAATATATGTATAAAGTCTGTTTTTTTTTAAAGAATTTATTAATTGCTCGAAATTTAAATATTCGATGTTCCTTAATTTATACTTTGCATTCGATGTCTATTTGTTACAAATTTGTACCTCATATGTGCTTTGTAAACAAAAAATAATTTGAAAATCACTGTTTAATACTTTCTTTTGCCTAGGGAAGTGTAATTATTTAACAAAAAAGAATAAAAAACATAATTGTGTATTTTATTTAATCAGGCTAATTAGCTCGAAGAAAATCGTTCAGAAGATTTCATGTATGGCTAGGTTTAGAAGAAACAAAAATTTAAGATAAGACCGGTATAACATTTGGCATTTATCCCGAAATCACCCGTATTAAAACTGACAGTAATATTGACGGCAAAACTAAAAAAGCCTCACAATCTATTGATTTGCAAGGCTTTAGTTTTACTCTGGTGATCCCGCTGGGATTCGAACCCAGGACCACTACATTAAAAGTGTAATGCTCTACCAGCTGAGCTACGGAATCATCATTTTTTGTTTGAACTTTTACTCTAAGCGTTTCCTTTTAAAGTGATGCAAATATAGGGTTACACGATATATTGTGCAAGTAATAAATCGACAAATCATATACTACCCTGATTTTTAGCAAGATTATTTGTAAAAGGTCCAATTTACAGGCCTTTTTCAGCTATAAAAACCCCACATTCCCCTCTAAAAAACCACTTAAGCGATGCCGTTTCTACCTAAGAAAGGATAAGTTCTGTCCTAAGGCTCTGCATTTGTCCATCTGGTCTTCCATCCTATCACTATAAAAGAGATCGTGAAAAACAGGTGTATGATCACAAAGACTTTCGTTGCAGGCCGGGCTTCACCGTGAAAAAGACCCCAAACGTCTAAAAAGGCGATGACTCCAAAACCTATTACATTCCCTGTGATGATCGCGTTTCTTGCTCTGGATGCCTCTTCGTTTCGTACCAACCAGTCGAGAACGGCAATACCAAGTAAAGGGCTGCCAAAAACCCGCAAATAGGTGATCAGGGCCGGCGAAGGATTGGAAGGAACCGCTCCTATACCGAAAGCCTCCGGTATCAGAATAAAACCAAGGCCTCCTAACGCCAGATAAGCAGAGGCCAATATCAACAATGTTTTGAGTTTCATAGGCAATCAAATTAATCAGATGTTAAAACACTGAACATTTCCTTCAAGTCCGAAACCACGTAATCCGGGTTCAAAGACATACATAACTCTTTATCCCCGTAGCCATAGGATGCCCAGCAGGATTTTATCCCACAGTTCCTGGCAAACAGCAGGTCAGAATACGTATCTCCGGTCATCAGCACTTTACTGTCGTCCTGAATATGGAACTGCTCCTTAATGACTGAAACATAACTTGCCGGATTTGGTTTCATTTTCATCGCCAGCGAGGCCATGCTGCCATCGGCAATGACCAGGTCAGTATACTGTTCAAGGCCGAAAAATTTCAGCGAATTGGCTACGGTCTGAAATCCTTTGTTGCTGAGTACGACAATCATCTTCCCCGCAGTCTTCAGACCTTCCAACAAGGTTTCTGCACCTTCAAAAAGCACAGTATATTGAATATCGATATCGCCATAAATAGAACGGTAGGATTTGACCATCGCTTCAACAGATTCCTTGGACAAGTTTTTACCCTCAGGTTGCATGGATACGAACGCATCGTGAATGGTCATTCCCGAGCCGATGGCCTGCAGCCTGACCTGTTCGGCAGGAACATCCAGGTTATATTCCTGAAAGGTAGCTTCCATCGCATGGTTTATCGTGCTTTGCGTGTCGCAAAGCGTACCGTCGTAGTCAAAAAGATAATAGTTGAACTGTCTCATACCTACCATTAAGGATTTTGCAAAGAGATGGAATTTGACCGGGAACCTTTGTGGGCATGTCCCCAGGATTCCAGTTCTTTCCAGATGGGAACAAGCCTGGAAGCCATTTCTGTCACGCGGTAATCAACACTTGAGGGAACCGCAGGATACACGGTACGGATGATCAAGCCATCCCGTTCCAGTTCTTTTAAGTGCAGGCTCAGCATCCTGTCGGTAACATTCGGCAACTGATACTTCAGCTCAGTATACCGTAAGGTCTGCATATTTAACTTGTATAAAATAAGAAACTTCCACCTGCCAGCAAGGATATCCATAGCGTAGCTCAATCCGCAGAAGTTGTTAAGTTCTGTTCGGTTCAGGTTGTTGGTGGACAATAATTTTCGGGTACTCATAATACTGATTTTATGATTAGAAAGGCCCACTCACAAAAATGTGAGTGCCTTACATTGGGATGCAATAGTGCAAAAATAAGGTAATACGTCATAAGTTTGCCCAAATTTTTAATATATCTGATATGAATGTATTGATTGTATATGCCCATCCCGAACCAAAAAGTGTGAATGGAGCATTGTTTACTTTGGCTATTGAGCACCTTAAATCCCTGGGACACGAAGTCAGGACCTCGGACCTGTATCACATGGGATTCAATCCCACATCCGGGCGGAAAAACTTCAGCTCAGTATTAAATCCTGATTTCTTTAAGCAGCAGCTCGAGGAAGTCCATGCAAGCGGCAACAGCGGCTTTGTGAATGAAATCAGCACAGAACAGGAAAAGGTTGAATGGTGCGATCTGATGATCTGGCAATTTCCGCTATGGTGGTTTTCCATGCCCGGAATTCTTAAGGGCTGGGTAGACAGGGTGTTTGCTATGGGCCGCTTTTACAATAGCGGCCAACTTTATGATAATGGGGTATTCAAGGGTAAAAAGGCAATGCTGTCCCTCACCACCGGTGGTGCGGCGGATAACTACGCCAGGGATGGCTTCAACGGCGACCTTTATGGAATCCTGAAACCGATACACCGCGGCATATTTGAATTTACCGGATTTTCAGTTTTAGATCCACATGTGGTATATGGTCCTGTACGCAAAACGCCACTGGAGATGGTAGAGGAATTCGAGCGGTACAAGACAAGATTGGAAAATATATCTCAGGAACTACCTATTTCCATTGGCACCTATTAACGACTATTTAATCAACGCTGCAATTCGAAACCAAGTTCAAATTGCAGCGCGATTATACCAGCTCATTAGCTACCAACTTCAACCGGCAAGCCTGAGCGTCTTGAAAACTTCGGAAGCTAAAGCCACCAGGCATTAAAATCCTTTGTTCTGCACCAGGTTCGGATTTTTATCGATTTCTCCCTGCGGGATAGGGAACCAGTAATTCTTCTTTGTAAACACCCGTCGCTGATAAACACTTCGTTTAAAGAACGATTTAGGGTTACTTTCATCATCATTGTTGTCCGTACCCGAAAAGTTCATCCCATAGAAATTGCCATTTAACACCTCTTCCCCTATTTTCCACCTGCGGATATCCCGGTATCGGATCCCTTCCGTATTCAACTCTACCCTTCTTTCCCGGTGGATGGCTACGCGCATGGCGTCCTGAGATTCCGGCACAGGTAAAGGATCAGTTCCTTTACCGAATTGAGGAATTCCCGCCCGCTCACGGATTAAGTTCAGGTATTTGAGGATATCCGGATTGCTGGGGTCTGACTCGTTTAAGGCTTCTGCATAATTCAGGTAAGCCTCCCCCAGCCGGTAAAGAATACCGGGGCGGTAAGGATTGATGTTGTTGCGGGGATCATGGTCAGGATGAACCTTTTTCCGAACCAGATAGCCATTTTGGGGCGCATCATGTGTCGGCCCGCCATCCCAGGCGCCAAAGTAAAACTGTGTTCTCCGGTTCTCTCTGCGATGCCAGGCCTCATTGTACAATACAGAAATGTAAAACCGGGCTTCGCGATGGGTGTACATGTTGTAGGTATTTGCTAAGGTCACCTTGCCTCCACCCTGCACCTCTCCCCATTTGGTGTTGCGTACTTCAGGAGCCGTCGAAAATCCTTTTTCTACATAATGAGAATTGGGATCGTTTATCGGCAATCCGTTTTCCATAAAAAATGCATCCACCAATGATTGCGTAATGCCCATCCCACCATTACCGCCGGTTCCGCGGGGTTGCGCGTGCTTGTCATACTCAGCAAAATTACAGTCCGGGCGCGCAAAAAGAATTTCATTATTGCCATCCTGACGTCTTTTGAACATCATGTTCTGATAAGACAGAAAAGGATCTATACTTCCATCGGTATTGTATTCATAGTACAGCGAATGCCCGTTGGCTTCGGCCACATCAACTAATTCTTTACAGGCGTTTGCAGCCTTGACCCATTTGTTGGCGTCATAATTAGGATTATACAAGGCTACACCGTCATGATTCTTGAAATCCACATAATAGGGATTCCCGTTAACCAGCGGACTGGCGGCAAAAAGTAACAATCGTGCCCTTACCGCTAAACACATGATAGACGTTGCCCGACCATATTTTTGTGCATTTGCATACGATGGTGGTAGCAGGGAAGAAAGTTCTTTCAATTCCCCATCAATCCAGTTTACCGTTTCGTCGAACGGACTTTGCCCGATTAAAAGCTCACTTTCCGAAGCATCCGGACTATACAGCCCCTGATGAAAAGGTATAGCACCATACACATCCAGCAGCAAGGAATAATAATAGGCAATCAGGAACCGGGCTTCATAGCGCATCAAGGCAACATCCGCTTCCGTAACCAATTGTGCTGGATTTGGCTTCACATTTTCAATAAAAATATGTGCTGCCCGGATCCGCTTCGGAAGCTCAGACCAATAATTCGGTGTCCACTCACTGCTAGGGTTCCAGTTGCCGGTCTGTTTCGATACCACCGTCCAGCCAAACTGTTCCCAGCCCGTGGATGGCGCAAGGTCGTCGCCCAGCGGATCAAAACCAATATCCCGGGTATAGCCCCAATAAGGATCGGGAATATTGGTGTAGATGCCTGCCAGCCAGTCTTCGGTTCGTGTCTTGTCTTTAAAAACCATCTCCAGGGTAAGCTGATCATCCGGCATCCTGTCCAAAAATTTTTTGCATGAAGAAAAAGATACCACAACCAGCGTTGTCAATATATATTTGAATATTCTAGTCATTTTTAAATTTATTAGGTTCATTGTTATTTAAAATTGATCTCTGCCCCGAATGAAATGGACTTCATCAGCGGATACCGTAACCCGTTGTTTACCCCCAGCTCCGGATCCCATAGCTTGAATTTTGAAATGGTGAGCAGGTTACTTCCACGAAGAAATAACCGCAAGTTCCTTACCCCAACCCGGTTCATCATATTTTGTGGCAGGTTATACCCTGCTTCTACATTTCGCAGCCTGATCAGGCTCATATCGCGCAGCCACCAGGTAGAGGATTCATTGTTGTTTGCGCTTCGGTAGTCGGAAAGACGCGGGTAAAATACATCCTGACTAGGGTTATTCACCGTCCAGCGATCCTGTACATTGGAATAAATGTTACCCAGCGAGCCATTACCGCTTCCGGGAATAAAGTTCGACCCGCCGATCACCCGGTCCGTCTTGCCTATCCCCTGGAAAAAGAAACCAAATTCAAAGGCTTTGTAACGAAGGTTGGCTCCGGCACCGTAGATGAGCTGCGGATCTTCCGTACCACCGATTGCTGTCCGATCTAATGCATTGATCAAACCATCACCGTTAAGGTCCTTGTATTTAATATCTCCAGGCCGCACAGGACCAAAGGTATGTCTTGGTATCTGAGGGGCCAGTTGCCCTTCTCCTACATTAGCGAAATCTCCTTCTGTGAAAAGACCGTCCGCAATCAATCCAAACAACTGCCCGATAGGTTTGCTTGTCGATGACCTGTTGGTGCCAATAATAGCGCTGGGTTCATCCTGCTCTAAAATGCGGTTTGCGGCATAAGTGAAGGTACCTCTTACCGACAGGAAGAAATCTTTGCTGAGTTGTTTGTTGACATTCAGCGATAGGTCTACTCCCCGGTTCTCTACCTTACCATAATTTGCCCAGGGAATGCTTACAAAGCCACTGGAGCCCGGAATAGAACGTCGCTGCATAAAGATGTCGCTTCTCAGCTCCTTGAAAAAGTCCATCTGTAATTCTATCGCATTCCATAGCCCCAGCTCAAGACCTATATTGGATTTTGCGACCGTTTCCCAGGTTAGGTTCGGATTGCCCAGATCTCCCTCCCAACGCCCGGCACGGGAAAAATCATTGTTTGCACCCCAGCGGTATCCGCCCGTTTCACCAATCGTTGTGATGTAGGCAAACCGCCTGCCATCCAGGTTGTCATTACCCACCAGGCCATACGACCCTCTGAATTTGATCTTGGAAAAAGTACCCCGTAGCGGCTCCATAAAAGGTTCTTCAGATAAATACCAGCCCAGGGCAACGGACGGGAAGAAACCAAAGCGTTTTCCCCGCGCAAAGTTCTCCGAACCATTGTAGCCAAAATTGAACTCAGCGATGTAACGGTTGTCATAGTTATAGGAAAACCGGCCGGCAATACCCTGGTTGCGAAAAGGCAAAATGGCACCGTTGTCATAATTCCGCATATTGTACAGAAACATGGTTTCCAGGTTGTGATTGCCAAGCGTTTTGTTGTAGAACAATGTTCCTTCTACATAGGTACTTTTATCCCCCCATTCTGATCCCGTGGAATAGCCCAGAAATTCCTGGCCATACCTGTCGATGACCAGCATCAGGTTGCCATCGGGATCCCTTCCTGTGGCGGGGTTGTAATAATCGGGATCCTTGCTCCGCGTAACGGAAGTGGTGGAATAGCGGTCGAACGAGAACAGCCCGCGGGCTTTCAGGCCGGGAATGAAAAAACCAAGATTCTGTTCAATGGAAAACAAAGACTCCAGCTTACTGGCACTTAGCCGCTCATATCCGCGCTGTGTGGCCAGGGCCCAGGGATTGGTCCGCTCAGGGGTACGCGGAATTTCTCCGGTCGAGTAAATGGTAGGGTGCGCAAAGGGTGGAATGGTAAAAGCTTCCTGGAACAATCCGTCAACACTTTGAGGCGCACGTTGCCGGTCCTGCATATAGCCGCCAATATTGAGCCTGAATAAGGTTGTAGAAGTGACATTGATATCTACATTGGAACGGACATTGAACCGCTGCAGCTTCGAAGAGGAGTCCCAGGCCTGATTTGGGTCGCGCTCAATCAACCCCTGCTCCCCGTAATAGGAGGAAACCAGGGAATACCGCAAAATGTTGGAACCTCCGGACACGTTAATATTTGCGCGGGAATTGGCCGCATTGTCCTTCAGGATCGCATCCAGCCAGTTCACATCAGGATAAAGGTCAGGGTCAACCTTGTTGCGGGTGTTATCAATGCGTTCCTGAGAATAAAGGCCCTCTTCACCCCTTTCTTCCCGTATGTTGTTCATGATTTCCAGATAGGTCGCTGCATCCACAAAATCGGGCAATTGAATGGGCTGTGTGAAGCCTTGTTCGTACTTTAAGGAGACATTAGGCTTGCCCACCTTGCCCCTTTTGGTATTGATCAATATCACACCATTTGCGCCCCTAACGCCATAAACGGCACTGGCAGCGGCATCCTTAAGGATAGAGAACGACTCGATCTCCTCAGGGTCCATGTTGTCGAGCGACCGCTCAACGCCATCCACCAACACCAGCGGGTTTCTGTTGCCACCAAAGGTGCTGATCCCCCTGATCCAGAAATTCGAATTGTCGTAGCCTGGCTCGCCGGATCGCTGAACACCAATGACACCGGCTAACTGCCCCGCCAGGTTATTGCTCATCGAGCGGCTCGTGCCTATTTTTAATTCCTTTGGATCGATGGTGGTAATGGCACCGACAACAGATGCACGTCGCTGTGTACCAAAGCCGACCACCACGACCTGATCTAACTCACCTACACTGACGCTCATCTTCACATTGATGATACTGGCGGTATCTACCTTGCGTTCCTCCTGGGTATAGCCGACCATAGAGAACACTAAAGTGGCAGGCTGAGCAGCTGCCAAAATCTGATAGATCCCATTCTTATTCGTAGTCACAGAGGTCCTCGTATTTTTTACGCTTACGGTTAGGCCCGGAATCGGCAGATTCTTCTCATCGGTCACTTTCCCGCCGATGATTCGCTGCTGGGTTTTGCGATTGGAGGAGACGGGCTTCCTTTTGACGACCACCGTTTTCTTGTTGTTGATGATATAAGTTAAGGGTTGGTCAAGGAAACATTTGTCGAGCACTTCCGACAAAGATTCCCCTTTAACGGAGAGGCTGACCTTGTTCGCTTTACTCAGGTCGTCCGCATCATATAAAAAATTATAGCCGGTCTGCTGCCGCAGCAAGATAAACACCTCCTCTAAAGGAGTGTTATTAACGGTTATTGAAACTTTTTGCTCCTGAGCATTGGCATCGATGTGCAAAAAAACGAGAAACAGTAAGATGATCATGCTTTTCGTGGTCCAAAAAAGCTTAGATAGCGCGCACGGCGACTCCCGCCGATGCATTTCGGTAAAAATGTTATACATTTGGTTGTTGGTTGTTATGTTTCTGAAAGGATTGATAATTTAACGAACATGCCTTATGGGCAAAGGGTTGGGGGTGCTGTAACACCTCTGGCCTTTTTAATTCCATAACGCATATAATTTAGATATACCTATGGCATGACAGTTACCCTCCTTCCTTCAATTTTAAATTGAACTTTTCCGGTTAACTCAATGGTTTTCAGCAACTCATCAAGATTCTCATAACGGGACACCGAGCCACCCAGTTTTTTCCGGTGAACATCCCCCTTATATTCCACCTCCACATCGTACCATCGGGCGATTTTTTGCATCACACGCTGTATGTTCTCATTTTTGAAAAGAAAAGTGCCCTTTTTCCAGGCAATCGCATCTTCCGCATTTACCGCTGATATATCAAAGGTCTGCTTCGAATTCAGCGTAGCCTGTTTTCCGGGACTTAACAGGACTACCGGACCGCTGCCAAATTTCATTTTGACGGCGCCGCTCAGTAAGGTGGTGGAATAGGGTTCGTCACGATATGCGCTCACGTTGAAGGTGGTTCCAAGAACTTCAACCGTTTTTTGATCCGTAATAACTTTAAAGGGCCTGGCCTTATTCTTCACCACTTCAAAATAAGCCTCACCGATGAGCTGGACAACACGTTCCTTTCCGCAAAAGTTGATCGGGAACACCAATTTACTATCTGCGTTTAACCATACCTTCGTACCATCAGCAAGCACTATGGTGTACTGCCCCCCGCGCGGGGTGATCAAGGTGTTGAAGAGCGCTTTATCTTCTTCGCCTGACTGGCTATTGCTTTGATAGGTCAGCGTGTTGTCCTGGTCTTTAGATATGGTCACATAGGCGTTCCTGGCAATCAGATCTTTTCCTGAATCTTCCAGCAGTACTTGCTTACCATCTGCTAATATGAGTGTGGCCTTGTCTGCCCCCGGCGCAATGATAGATGCGGTCAATGCTGGCTTAACCCGTCGGGGTTCATCAAAGTGTTTAAGAAGCGCGAAGCCTATGCCCATGACCATCACAATGGACGCGGCGACGGCCCAATGACCCATTTTGAGTTTTTTCGGTTCACTTACCCTTAAGCGCTGGTCAAGGTCTTTCAGGAATCTCTGCCTGGTAGCCTGGAAATCGCCCATTTCGGCCGTCCAGGGAATATCGGATAAATCAAAGCGGTCTTTATATTCCTCAAATAACTGCTGTTCTGCTAAGCTCGCTTTGCCGGTGGTACAACGCTCGTAAAGTAGGTCGAATTCTTCTTGTGTCATGGATATATTTGGTAAGAGTATAGACAACAAGTTCTGCAAGAACTCACACAACTTTGATATTTTTTTTGGTAAGGTGAATAAAAAAACCTTTTTTTATATATCAAAACTAAACTACCTAACCAAAAATGTCACTAACGCAGCTCAGCGATGAAGAACTGTTCTCTGCAGTTAAAGAGGACGACAAAAGGGCATTTGAGATGCTTTATGAAAGGTATTGGGCCGTAGTTTATAAGAAAGCTTTTTCCTACCTCCATGATCAGGATGCCTGTCTGGAGATCGTAAACGACATTTTTTTGAATATATGGCTGAAAAGAAAGGTGTCAACAATTTTAATCTTTAAGAACTACCTGGCTTCAGCGGCCCGTTACCGGGTCTATAACGTGCTTAAGACGCGGAAAAACAGCAACCTGGTTTATGTGAACAGCTACGAAAAGTTCGAAAACCATAATGCCGAACGCAATGCCGGAGAAACAGATATGATCAATACCGAAGCTCATTCCCGCATCAACGGTTTATTGAATGGCTTACCTGAACGATGTAAAGAGATCTTTTTGTTAAGTAAATTCGGACAACTCAGCAATTCTGAAATAGCCGTTAAGCTGTCCATTTCAAAAAGAACGGTGGAAAATCAGATCTCATTGTCGGTTAAATACCTGAAAGAACATTTCGGAATACAGCGCAAACGCATCATCAAGTGATACGTTTTCCAGCTAGCTGATCATCAGGCGAGTTCTACCCTACCCAGATACATACTATTGGCTACGCCCGACCGATCTGCCGATACAAAAGAAATATAAGTTTCCCAGGGTTCCTGTTTCATGTCCTCAGCTAACCGGAGTATCGCTGATCCTTCACTTCTTGAGGGACCATAGGTAATCCTTTGTGAGCGTCCGGATTCAGGTGCATAAGCCAGCATCATCACCTGATCCGTTAATTCGGGTCTCATGACTCCAGGAATGTCCCAGCTAAATTTCAGTCCTTCATCAACCCATTCTACTACCGGATTTTGGGCAGGAAGTAAATCGCCCGTGCTGAGCAGCACCTTTGCATAGTCCATTTCAATCTCTGGATACACCCCTTTTAAAGCATGTATTTTATTATAGGATGTGGCCAGATTGTGATAATTTTTAGTGGTTCCCGCTGCCGCCGGTCCGAATCCTACCTTTAAAAACGAAAGGATTGGCCCCAAAAACTTATTCAATACCGCCATGCGCATCTGGTTGTCCAGCTGCTTCTCACTAAACTTAGTTACCCGTCTGAATTTAACGCGGGTTACATTTTGCCCATTCAGTATGTAAGAGGTCGTGTTTGCCATTGATCCGATAACAGATCCCAGCATGCCTTCAGTAAGCTTTGCCATAGTATAGATTTTAAAATCAGTTAATAAATAAACAACTCATTATAGGCAAGTTAAGAAAAAGATTTCGGTATGAGGCTCACCTGGGAGAACATTTATTTGTGCCTTAATAAAGCCTTACTTAAGCCTTAACAGGGCGTCTATAGGGCTGTGGCCCTAGAAAGGCCCTAGTAACCCCCTAGTAAGGCCCTATTAATGCCCCATTAACAATTAACGCAGCCGGAAAACAGATAGGTACCTGCAAACCACTGTATAAAAGCACTTTACAGCTATTTGCGCCTACATTTACGAAAACTAAACGGGAAATAGATTTACATTGGATCCAGCTGATCAGCTGTGCTTATCAGAATGCCCTAAACTTTTTTCAGGACTCACCACATCACGGACCAGTTGCTTCAGTTCCTTAATCTCCGGGAACCGGCCTTGCTCCTTCCTGTCGAACACCACAGCGTCATCAATACTAATCACATAAGCCCCGCCCACTTCTGCCGGCTGCAGCAATACACCGTTAATTTCATCGGTAAAAGTGCTGAGCAGTTCCTGGGCCATATAGGCCGCACGAAGCAGCCAGCCGCATTTTGGACAATAGGTGATCGTAACAGTTGGTTTTAAAGCTTTCATTGCTTCAAAAATAAACAATATCATGATAGGGAACTAACATATAATTGATGAATAAATGCTTTATTGGCATGAATTTTAATAATTTAAGGTCATGCTATCTAAACAAGACATATTTGGTTACGAACCCACGCAGCAGTACAATACTGCTGTTGCTTATTTTTCTATGGAATTTGCTGTAGACCAGGCACTAAAAATTTACAGCGGCGGCCTGGGATTCCTTGCCGGCTCTCATTTAAGAAGCGCTTACGAAAAGAAACAAAACCTGATGGGTATAGGTATTTTATGGAAATACGGCTATTACGACCAGGTAAGGGATAAAGAGGCAGCGATGACTCCCACTTTTACCGAAAAGCAGTATGCCTATTTACAGGATACAGGTATACAGTTTACTGTTCCCGTCCACGATTCGCCGGTTCATGTACGTGCCTACCTCTTAAAGCCGGAAACTTTTAATTCGGCGCCTTTATTTTTGCTGAGCACGGACCTACCTGAAAATGATTTTGTGTCCCGTACCATCACCGACCGGCTGTACGATCCTAACGAAGCCACCCGCATTGCGCAGTCGATCATATTAGGGACCGGTGGTGCCACGCTGCTGGATGTCCTCGATATGGCACCGGATATCTACCACATGAATGAAGGGCACTCCGTATCCCTCAATTTTTACCTGTACGCCAAACTCAGAGATCTTGACGCGATCAAAAAACGGGTGGTGTTTACTACGCATACGCCCGAAATGGCAGGTAATGAAGAACACGGGTATACCTTACTAAAAGACATGTCCTTCTTTTACCACTTACAGGATCACGAAGTAAAATCTCTGCTTGGTGTGGATGGCGAGAATTTCAGCTATACCCTCGGAGCGCTTAAGTTTGCCGGAAAAGCCAATGGGGTATCGGCACTGCATGGCAAAGTATCCCGGGAAATGTGGGGCCATAATAACGGCATATCCGAAATCACCTCCATCACCAATGCACAAAACAAAACGTACTGGGAAGATCCGGTAATAGGCCAGGCCATAGCTGCGGGAAAAGATGAGGAGATCGCCCAGCGCAAAAAGGAAATGAAAGCCAACCTGTTTAAGCTGGTAGCGGATCAATGCGGCAAGCTTTTTAATCCGGATGTGCTGACCATCGTCTGGGCCAGGCGCTTTGCAGCCTATAAAAGAGCAGATCTGGTGATGCGGGATTGGGACAGATTCCTGAAATTAATCGGCAATGAAAACTTTCCCCTGCAGATCATCTGGGCGGGCAAGCCTTATCCGGAAGATCATGGAGCTATCGATCTGTTTAACCAGATCATTAGCCGTGCAAAGCCCTTAAAAAACTGCGCCGTGCTGACAGGCTATGAGCTGGGCTTATCTGCCTTGCTGAAAAAGGGTTCGGACGTATGGCTCAATAACCCAAGGATGTACCGGGAGGCATCGGGAACGAGTGGGATGACTGCAGCCATGAACGGCAGCATCAATCTTTCTTTACCGGATGGATGGGTACCTGAATTTGCGAAAGACCAGGTCAACAGCTTTCTCATTCAGCCCGCGCCCGATGGCTTATCACCGGAGGAACAGGACAGACTGGAAAACATTAGTCTGATGGATACGCTGGAGCAAAAAGTGATACCAACTTATTATAACGATCAGACATCCTGGTTAAACATGGTGAAACAAGCCGCAGCAGATGTGGCCCCAGCTTTTGAATCGGGCAGAATGGTATCGGAATATTATACAGAAATGTACACAAGTTAACGGTTTCTGGTTAAAATATTGTCCAGCAGTTCACCGTTTGATTTTTATAACTTTATGACATGACCCCTTCAGGATTTAACTATTAATAATACACAAACAAATGAAATACAGAACCTTAGGAAGAACAGAAGAGCGGCTATCCGCGATAGGATTAGGCTGCATGGGCATGAGCTATGCTTATGGCCCCACTGATGATACGGAAAGTATTGCCACCTTAAATAAAGCGCTTGACCTCGGAATCAATTTCTGGGATACCGCAGATATGTATGGGAACGGTGCAAATGAAGAACTGATCTCGAAGGTGCTGGTATCTAACCGGAATGACGTTTTTCTGGCCACCAAGTTTGGTTTCCGTTTAAAGGATAATACCGATGGGCAGAGCGCTCCCGGGGCAACCTATTTCGATGGATCCCCCGCCTGGATGAGGGTTGCAGTAGAGCGCAGCCTGAAACGGCTTAAAATCGACACCATAGATCTGTATTATGCCCATCGGGTAGACCCGAATGTTCCTGTGGAAGAAACTGTTGGCGCAATGGCCGAACTGGTAAAAGAAGGGAAAGTCCGCTACCTCGGCCTGAGTGAAGCTTCTGCGGCTTCCATCCGTAAAGCGCATGCCGTACATCCGATTGCAGCCTTGCAAACCGAATATTCGCTGCTGACAAGGGATGTGGAGGGAGAGATCATGAATACGATAAAAGAACTGGGCATTTCATTGGTTCCCTACTCGCCACTGGCAAGGGGACTGGTTACCAATACGGTTGGTGTTGAGGAACTGGCCGACAACGATTTCAGGAAATCGCTGCCAAGATACAATGGAGAAAGTTATAAAAATAACCAGTCGCTGGCCAGGGAGTTTGCCGGCCTGGCGGCAGATAAAAATGTAACCCCTGCGCAGCTGGCATTGGCCTGGGTATTGGCGCAAGGCGATGACATCATTCCTATTCCCGGTACTAAAAGGCGTAAATACCTGGAAGACAATGCCGGAGCGGTAAACATCACTTTATCAGCTGCTGATCTGGAGACCATAGCCGAACTGACTGCCCGATATCCGAATACCGGGGCCCGCTACAGTGAAGGGGCTTTGAAATTGATCAATAGTCAATCCCAATAAGCGCTGAGTAACCAATCCTGATAAAGGGCACAATATCGCATTGGGCCTTTTTTTTATAGGACCGGACTAAGCGCAATGAGTTGTATTTCTTTCACTCTACCCCTCAGCCTGATGGAACCCAAAGTTTGCGCGTCAAAATTGATCAGCTGAAGGGCCTCTGCCAGATCGGCCGATACAATCACTTCCGCGTGAAATTCCCTGCACATCTCCTGGATCCTTGAGGTGGTGTTCAATACATCGCCCGAATAGGTGATATCCCGTTTGATGATCCCGATCTCACCGGCCATCACTATACCGCAATGGATGCCTGCTTTAAAGGAAGGGATCAATCCATAATGGCTCAGGTATTTTTCCTTCTTTTTTTCCAGCTGGGCCTTCACATCAAAAAAGCACTGGATGCATTTGTTTCCTTTAATCCCATCATCATACTTCCAGGCGACCACCACTTCATCGCCAACATATTGATAAATTTCACCCCTGTTATCCAGGATCGGATTGGTCACATCGATAAAAATTTCTTTCAGGAATTCATGATATTTCTTATCACCCAGTTCCTCGGCAATGGCAGTAGAGGAATTGAGGTCGAGGAACATAAAGATCCTCGACTCTTCCCTTGGGGTATTGTATTTTCCGCGGATGATGTTCCAGAAAATGCCCTGTCCGAATTTGCTGTTGATCTGCAGTAAAAGCTGGGTAATGGCGACTACAAAAGCCCATACCAGGCCGTTTTTGAGCAGTCTGTCTGTATCGGTCAGTCCCAGTACCTCAAATATCATATGGATAAACAGGACGATCAGGATAAAGGAGCAGGTGACTGCTAAGACGGTGTATCCGTAGGATTTATCCTGGTACTTGACATTGATATAAAAAATGAGGAAGCTGCCGCCAACCAAAGCGCCAAATAAACCGGAGCCCATATTTAACATGGCCGACAGGAAGAATCTGTAATTTGCAGCCGGGCCAAGCGAGTTCTGAGTATATAATACCAGGTGGTCGTATACGGCAATAAGGAAGCCGATAACCAGCCAGGCCACAGCGATAATCAGGAGCTGCTTAAACTTAAACCAAGTTCTTCTGTTCATAACACTAATTTAAGCAAAAAAAAAGCCATCCTGACGGATGGCCCTTCAAAAACAACTATACTAAAAAAACTATTTTGATTTCGCTTTCAGCAGTTTCACTTCCTGCTTTAAAAGCTCAATTTCTGCCTGCTGCTCTTTGATTGCGGCGACAAGCACCGGGATAAGGTCTGCGGTCTGTACTTCATTATATTTTGCCACCCTGGAATTGTTTTTTCCCGATTCATATACTTTTGCCGCTTCGTAAACCATCGCCGGAAATGCCGGCTGTACATTGCTGGCCAGGAAACCATATTGTTCACCTGAAGGCAGTTTAAGATGCTTGTATTTATTGACATCGTACTGAAAGGTAACAGGCTCCAGCCTTTTTAACTGCTGGGTAGAATTGGAGATCTTGCCTACGTTAACTTTTAATTCCTGCTCATCAATTTTCTGTGCACTTGCAGTCAGGGCACATGCGCTTAGAAAAAGGCACATCACAGCGCCTTTAAAGAAAGGGTTATTCATAAAAATAATTTTGTGTAAATACTCGTGTACGGGATTGCCATTATAGGCAACCTTGCTTATGCAATTAAATGACTATATAAGGCCGTTGGGCGGCGGATAAGGCAAAGAGAGATAAGGCGCCAGGATATGCGGCACGGTCAGTTGTACCGGTTTCTCAGAAAGTATCAAGAATGTAGGACCGAAAGCTGGCTGGATCAACAGATCTTCATCGGCAATTTCAAGCTGCTTGGTTTCTTTTTCCGCATCTGCGGCGTCATCTGCGTCTTGCGCAACACAGCAGCTGATGGCATGTTGCTTGAGGTCTGCCGCCAATAACGAAGTACTTTTTATCAGCAAAAAAGAGAGTAAAATAAAAATGCCCGTCAATTTTTTAAACATAGCTGCTGGATCGTGTCATTTGCATTGGTCGATGCCACAAATATAACAGCTTATGTTTAATAAAAAAGTCTGGAAAATGTAAAGCCGGGCTTTATTTTCCTACCGGCTTTACATTTTTATAAATAAAATTATGAATGGAAGCGGTGGTGGCTTTTAAGTCGGCCGTAAGGTACCAGATGCTGTTGATCTTTTTCCCCACACTTTGCCCGTCCAGTGGAAACCTTGCCTGATCTACCACTTTGCTTTTTGAATTTAAAATACCTCCGGCGAAAGTCATAAGTGTGAAATTAGCCATACTGGTTTCCAGATTTGGCAATACCTGCGAGGCAAAAACAGGGAACATTTCCGG
>CAMLDJ010000106.1 GCA_946478755.1 uncultured Pedobacter sp.
AAGGTTGCTTTGTCTTGTGACCTTAACAGTTAATGACCTGATGGCGCCCTATCAGCAAAAAACAAACTTGTACCGGACAGGAATTGCGGTAGGCGATTACCCGATCGACCATCACCACCTGAAAAATGCCGCTGCCCCGCAGATAGATTTTATACGGATCAAAGTTCCTTCTTATAATGTTCCCCTGGGTGCGCTGATCCCGAAAAATGCAGAGGGGATTATTGTAGCCGAAAAAAGCATCAGCGTGACCAATATTGTCGCGGGCGCAAGCAGGTTACAGCCAGTTGTGCTTACCATCGGACAGGCAGCAGGTGCGCTTGCAGCAGTCGCCCTGAAAAACAACCAGCAACCTGCTCAGGTAAATATCCGCGAAGTGCAGACCGCCCTGCTGGAAAGCAAAGCCTACCTGATGCCTTTTATAGATGTGAAGCCGGACGACAAAGATTTTGTGGTGCTGCAAAAGATCGGGGCTACTGGAATATTAAAAGGAACAGGCATACCCTATAAATGGGCCAACCAAACCTGGTTCTATCCGGAACAACCGATCAGTGAATATCAGCTGGTAGAAGGGTTTAAATCCTTTTACCCGGCAATGCCCGATCTGTTTCCTTCCGGAAACCTGACAGATGCGGCATTTGCCCTGAAATTGCTGTCTGCCCTTTCGAAAAAGAACATCACCCTGGAAGCCGCTTCAGAGGTTGTCAATAAACGTATACAAGAGCTGAAACCGGAAAGTGTATTGTCCAGAAGGGCACTTTCGATATTAATTGACCATTTTTTAAACCCCTTTGCTAAGGAAATAGATTTCAACGGATCTCCAAAAAATTAAATAAAACGTATTACAAACCTAACCAATAAACACTATGCAACAATTTTTTACTAAAAATAAGGAGTGGCTCATCAGCGGGATCAGCTTGCTCCTTTTCATGTGCATTTCTTTTGCTGCCCTGGCGCAGGTCCGAACGGTCAGTGGTACTGTTGTGGACTTGAAAGGTGATCCTCTTGTAGGGGTTGTTGTTCAGTTAAAAGGTACTAAAACCACTACTTCTACTACTTCCAATGGTGGTTTTCAGATCAAAGTGCCTGAAGGTAGCCAGACGCTGGTATTCAGGTACATTGGCTATGAAGATAAGGAGGCCGTTGCGGGTACGGGAACTGCGCTTAAGATCGTTTTAAGAGAGTCAGTATCGCAATTAAATGATGTGGTCGTGATCGGGTATGGTACCGCGACGCGGAAAGACCTGACCGGTTCATTGGGCAGTGTGAACATAGCAGATCTGCAAAAGGCACCGGTGAAGTCCTTCGATGAAGCATTGGCTGGCCGTATTGCAGGTGTGCAGGTGACCTCAAGTGAGGGACAGCCTGGAGCACCGATTGAGATCACCATCAGGGGAAACAACTCCATCACACAGGGCAATTATCCGCTTGTTGTAATTGATGGCTTCCCTATGGAAGATCCGAACAGCAGTGTGGTAAACCCATTGAATACCCTGGATCCGAACGAGATAGAATCTATTGATGTGCTTAAAGATGCATCCGCAACAGCCATTTATGGTGCAAGGGGATCAAATGGAGTGATCATGGTGACCACCAAAAGAGGTAAGCTGGGCGCACCCGTGATCAGTTATAACGGCTATTTTGGCTTACAGGAGAACAATAAAAGAATGGGCTTACTGGGGCCATATGAGTTTGTAAAACTTCAGAATGAAATTGATCCGATCAGGACCAAGGCGCTTTACTTTCAGGATGGCAGAAATCTGGACAGTTATAAAGACCTGGATGGCATCAACTGGGAAGATCAGGTAACGCGGGTTGCACCCATGCAAAACCATTACCTTTCTTTATCCGGAGGGACGGCTAAAACAAAATACAGTGCTTCATTATCGCATACCGGTCAGGATGGTATTATCCTGAACTCGGGATTTAAACGTACCCAGGGCAAATTGAGCCTGGACCAGGAAGTGTCTGACAGACTAAAAGTCGGGATGAACGTGACTTATTCAGATTTTAAGAATTATGGCAGTCCGACTTCAACCGGCAATTTCAGTAACGAGCTCAATATGCTGTTTAGTGTCTGGGCTTTCAGACCAGTTGCGGTTAATCCGAATGTAAACCTGATCGATCTTCCGAACGATCCGGAAGTAGAGCAGGCCAGCAACTTTACCTTTAACCCGATATTGACTGCAAAGAACGAGCTTCGCGAAACTTACAGTACCAGTTTTACCACCAATGGCTACCTGGAATATGCCATTTTAAAAGACCTGAAATTTAAGGTTACCGGTTCATTTAACAGAGGCTTAAGACGGGCTGACGTGTTTAACGGGTCGATGTCAAGAAGTGCGGCCACAGGTAATTACCTGGTCAATGGTACACAGACCTATTACAACTCTACAGGCTGGCAAAATGCGAATACGCTGACTTACGCCAAAAGGTTGAATAAATCGCATTATTTTGACGTGATGGCTGGTCTCTCTTTCGAAGGGAATAAAAGTACTTCTCTGGGCGCCACTGCCGTACTTTTACCAAGTGAAAGCTTGGGGCTGAGCGGTCTGGATGAGGGAAACCCATTGGCGATTGGCGCGGGCTCTTCTAATTCCAACCTCGCTTCCCTTATTGCAAGGGCAAATTATAAACTTTTAGACCGCTATATTTTCACCGCCACTTTCCGGCATGACGGTTCTTCCAGGTTTTTGAAAGACAATGTATGGAGCGATTTTCCATCCCTGGGGCTTGCCTGGCAGATCAACAACGAATCTTTTGCTAAAAACATGACATGGTTGTCTAATGCCAAGCTAAGAACTTCATGGGGTAGAACAGGAAACAACCAGGTATCTAATTTTGCGGCTTATCCAAGCCTGAATTATGCGAATCCGGATTTTTACCCGATCAATAATTCCCCGGGCTATATGTTTGGCGGAAATGACAGTAAGGGCGTGATCTATTCGGGACTTGGTAATGTAGATCTGAGATGGGAAACAACTGAGCAGGCCAACGTCGGTTTAGACCTGGGCTTTTTTAAGGAACGCCTGACATTTGGGGTTGACCTTTACCATAAAAGAACATATGACTTATTGCTGAATGCTAATTTACCGCCAACTACGGGTTACAACCGGGCCATAAAAAATATAGGGTCGACACAAAACCAGGGGCTCGAGATCACTATCGGTGCTACGCCTGTCCAGAACAAAGCGTTTAGCTGGTCATCTTCATTTAACATTGCCTTCAACAAAAACAAGATACTTGGGTTGACGGAAAACCAACTTCAACTGGTGACCAGCCAAAGCTGGGGCGACGACTGGAAGAACATTCCGGGCTATGTAGCCAAAATAGGCAGTCCGATTGCACAGTTTTATGGGCTGATATTTGATGGCGTTTACAATTATGAAGATTTTATCAAAGTTGGAGAAACCTACACTTTGAAAGACAACCTCCCTTCAAACGGTGGGGCAAGGGCGAATGTAAAACCAGGTGATGTGAAATATAAAGACCTGAACGGTGACCTTCAGATTAGCGAAGGCGATAAAACCGTGATCGGCACGCCTTATCCAAAATTCACCGGTGGCTTAAGCAATAATTTCACTTATAAAGGCTTTGATTTGAATATTTTCTTCCAATGGTCATACGGCAATGACATCATCAACGCCAACAGAATCCTGTTCGAATCTTCTTATAAATACGGTTACAATCAATATGCTACTTATGCCAACAGGTGGACTCCTGAAAATCCTACATCAGACATCCCGGGGGTAGCTGCGGGCAAGGGTTCTTCATTAAAAGCATACTCTACAAGAATTATTGAAGATGGTTCATTCCTGAGGTTAAAGACAGTGGCCCTGGGGTATAATCTCCCTGCAAATTTTGTAAAAAGATCTAAAGTCTTTAAAACAGGAAGGATCTACCTGTCTGCACAGAACTTATACACCTGGACCAATTATTCGGGATACGATCCTGAGGTTTCTGTAAGGAACAGTGCGCTGACTCCTGGCTTTGATTACTCTGCATACCCAAGGGCTCGCACCATTACTTTTGGCATCAATACTACTTTTTAACATAGAATTTTAGAAGTTATGAAACGTATTTTTTTATATTTATTGACCGCTGGACTTGCACTGAGTTCATCGTCATGTAAGAAATTTTTAGAGACCACCCCAACAGATTTCTTATCTCCAAAGAATTTCTATAAAAATGAGGCGGATATAAACGCCGCGGTAACCAGTATTTACGATGTGCTGGGCAAAACCACTACTTACGGCCGGAGTTTCTTTTTTGAAATGGACGTAGCAGATGATAGCTTTATCGCCCTGCCCAGCTGGACTCAGGATATTGGTTTGTACAATTATAATCCTTCGGACCTTAAGTTAACAGATGCCTGGATTGCCTTATATAATGGCATAAACAGGGCAAATATGTTAATTGAAAATATTGACGGGGCCAATATGGATGATGCCAAAAAACGCGTTGCCCTTGGTGAGGCTTTGTTTTTAAGGGCATACTATTACTTTGTGCTGACCAACAACTGGGGCAATGTGCCTTTAAAATTAACGGCAACTGCTTCTGCAGCGGAAGTAAATTTTCCCAATACCCCTTATCAAACTGTTTACCGCCAGATTGTAAGCGATATGGAGAAGGCCGCGGATATGGTAAACCCAATATCTACCTATACCTATGGCAGCAGAGTGACTCAATCTGTAGTCTGGGGAATGCTGGCAAGGGTAAATCTTAAGATGGCAGGTGCCCCGATGCGGGATGTATCGCGCTATGAGGAAGTGATCAAATGGGCACAAAAAGTAAAAACTGCCGGACATGCGCTTAATCCTGATTATAGGCAGGTGTTCATCAACATGTGCCAGGGTAAATATGATACCAAAGAGGTGATCTGGGAAGTAGAATTTGGCAAAAAGAATGGTACACAGGATGAAGAAGGTGCTGTAGGGGCCATTAACGGTATTGCTGCGAATGCAGCCATGGGCTTCAGCTATGGTGCCAAGCACGCTACAGAAAGCTATTATAAGTCGTTTGATGATGACGACCTGAGAAGGGACTGGAACATTAACTCTTATTATTACGATGCCAACGGTGGAAAGGTGGCCTATGCACCCGTTCAGATTTATAACCGTTCTGATGCTAAATGGAGACGCGAGTATGAAACAGCAACGCCTAAATTTAATGGTACCACGTCCATCAATTTTCCTTTGTTGCGTTATTCAGATGTGCTCTTAATGCTTGCCGAAGCAGAAAATGAACTGCATGGAGCAACCGACATAGCTACAGATGCAGTAAATGAGGTAAAACGTCGTGCACACGGAAAATTAATGGGTTCATTACTGGAACAGGTTAAATCGGTAACGATCACGAATGGTGGTACTACGGTATATACTTCGGCACCTGCTGTAACTTTTACAGGTGGTGGCGGTACTGGCGCTGCCGGAACTGTATTCCTTACAATAGATAAAAAGGTTGGTGCAGTATTGCTGACAAATCACGGTTCCGGTTATACCAGCGCACCGACGATAACTTTTACGGGTGGGGGCGGTGCAGGTGCGACAGCTACTGCAGTCCTTTCTAACATAGCAGGAACAAATTTTGACCTCACTGCGGATGAAAAAGTAGATAAGAATAACCTTCAGATAGCGATCAGAAAAGAAAGATCACTGGAGCTTGGGTTTGAAGGTTTAAGGCGTTTTGACCTGATCCGCTGGGGGCAGTTTTATTCAGCAATGAAAAGTGTAGCCAATGACATTACTACCACTGCACCTAGTGATTATAAATATGCCGCTAAGTCCGGACAGAATGTTTCTGAGAAAGACACTTTGTTTGCGATTCCTGCTGCAGAGCTCAATCTGAATAAGGTGATCATCCAAAATAAAGGCTGGTAATGCCGGTTATAAATTTTAATTCATAAACGATAACAACATGAATAAGTTAAAATATTTACTGGGCATTTTGATTTTGCCTGTTATGGTAGCCTGCCAGAAAAATGAGCCGGAAACGCCATCTTTTGAGGTTAAAACGGACAAACAGGAATACAACGCGGGCGATTCGGTAACTTTTGCCATCAGCGGATATGCAGATATCATCTCATTTTATTCGGGCGAGCCCGGTAAAGAGTACCGTTATAAGGACAGAACAGAATCTACAGATTCGAAACTAAAATTAAATGTGACTACCCAGGTGGTCTTTGCCTCCCAGAAGAAAAACCTGAGCTTGTGGTATTCTACCGACTTTAACAATGTATATAGTCCGGAGGGCCTGAAAGCGGCAACCTGGACGGAGATTACCGACAGATTTACCTTGAGTGCGGATGTCGGCAGTACAAATGGGGTGCAGACGGCCTCAGGGGACGTTGACCTTTCTGATCTTCCGGTTTCCGGCAAGCCTATTTATTTTGCCTGGAAGTACGTGGGACAAGCAAGTACAACTGCCGCCTTGGGGGGAAGAACATGGCGTGTCTATGTGTTCAATCTTTTTAACGAAAATGCGGCTAAACAGGTTACCAGCGTTGCCAGTGTGACCACTGCCGGCTGGCTGGGCATTGATGTGGAGAATACAGCAAACAAATGGACCATTCAGACCGCTGCTCCGTCTTTGTATTTTGCGCCGAACAGTACACTGCAGGCTTCGGAAGACTGGGCAGTTTCCAGGGCCTTATTCCCTACAGCAGCAAGTCCTGATCTGGGCACAGGGATTAAAGGCTACCTGGATAAAATGAGCAATTACAAATATAAATTCAATGCGCCAGGCGTATATAAAGTAACGTTTGTAGCCAGGAATACGAATAACCTGGGCGGGAAAGAAGTCGTAAAAGAGCTTACGGTAACCGTAAAATAAATGTCTGAAAATCGGGGCCCTCAACTGGCCTTTATACCAAATTAATGAAGAAAAGAGAAGAGGCTTTGGATGCAATTAGAGGACTGGCGATACTATTAATGGTATTGTCGAGCAGCATCTCTTTTGGTATCCTTCCTGCCTGGATGTATCACGCCCAGGTGCCGCCACCTTACCATGTTTTTAAACCTGAGCTACCCGGGATCACCTGGGTAGACCTGGTTTTTCCCTTCTTCCTGTTTACCATGGGCGCAGCTATCCCTTTGGCATTACATAAAAAACTAGACAGTCAGCCTCCATTAAAAACTGCCGGGCAGGTTATACAGCGTTATCTTTTACTGGTCGTATTTGCTTTGTTTACTTTTTATGCCCGTGCATGGGTCATGAGCGCAGCTGCCGGATGGAAGGAACATTTATTATCCATAGGCTGCTTTTTATGCCTTTTTCTAATGTATACCCGTTTTGAGAATTTAAAAAGCAGGGTGATGGACAGGGTGATTAAAATTGCAGGCTTTGTTTTAGCGGCTGCATTTTTGTCCTGGTATCCGTTTAAGAATGGGTTTAGTTTAAATTCCAGTGATATCATCATTATTGTACTGGCCAATATGGCCTTATTTGGTACGCTGATCTGGTGGCTTACCCGTAACTACCCCTGGTTAAGAATAGGGATATTGCCATTGGTCATGGCCATCCTGTTAACCGCAAAAGAAGCGGGATCCTGGAACAGCGCATTTTTCAACTGGTCGCCCTTGCCCTGGATGTACAAATTCTATTACCTGAAATACCTGTTCATTGTCTTGCCGGGTACATTTGCCGGGGAGTGGCTGTTGAAGAGGAAGGCTTTAGCAACGGAGGGACTGCTGGAAGATGTGAAAGGAAAGCTGTTAAGCACAAGTGCTTTATGCTGGCTATTATTGATCTGCAATGTAACCTGTTTATATGGGAGATGGCTTTTACCTAATCTCATCATTACTGTCGTACTATCCATATTGCTTTTAAGCATCTTGAAGAAAGTTAAGGAAGGGGCAGATCAGACGCTTTTTGTAAAACTGGCAAGCGCGGGGATCTATCTTTTAATCCTCGGATTGTTTTTTGAAGCTTTTGAAGGGGGTATTAAAAAGGATATATCTACTTTCAGCTATTATTTTGTGAGTACAGGACTGGCTTTCCTGGTGTTGCTGCCCTTCATTATCTTTGAAAAGCTGGGGTATTTTTCTGCCGGGATTAGCTACCTGGGCAATACCGGTAAAAATCCAATGGTGGCTTATACCGCCGGTAACTTATTCCTCATCCCGGTACTTAAACTTACGGGAACTGACTTATATTTAGACCATGTTGCGAATTTGCCGGCCGGAGGTTTTTTAAAAGGACTGATATTTACAGGGATCGTTTCCCTGATCACCATATATTGTACGCGTGCTAAACTTTTCTGGAAAACCTAAAGCCTCATCTGATGGCTATTATTAAAACGAAATACTGTGTCAAAACTTAAAAATATAAGTCCGATTTACTGGATACCGACGACCTGGTTTGCGATGGGACTGCCTTTTGTTGCCTTATCGGGAGCCAGCTCCATCATGTATAAAAACATGGGGATTTCTGATACACAAATTGCATTCTGGACTTCGCTGATCATGTTTCCCTGGACGATCAAGCCGCTCTGGGGTCCGTTTTTGGAAATGTATAAATCGAAAAAGTTTTTCGTTTATACGACCCAGATCTTTACAGGCCTGCTGTTTGGCTTGCTGGCCTTAACCTTGCAGCTGAACCATTTCTTCAGTTTCTCTATCGCTATTTTAACGATGATTGCGATGAGTGGTTCTACACATGATACCGCGGCGGATGGGGTTTATCTGAATGAGCTGAGCCCGAAACTTCAGGCTAAATTTGTAGGCTGGCAGGGTGCCTTTTATAATATTGCCAAGGTTTTTTCAGGTGGTGTCCTGGTTTATTTTGCGGGACAGCTCGAAAAGGAGATCGGCATTCATCATGCATGGATGATTGTGATGTTCGCCTACGGCATCATCATGGTATTGCTTGGTCTGTACAACATGAGGGTATTGCCTGCAGGGAATGAAGTACAAAAAGCCACCACGGTCAGGGCTGGTTTCGCCACCTTAAAGGACGTGATCATTACTTTCTTTCAAAAGAAGAACATCTGGTTCAGCTTGTGCTTCATCGTTTTCTATCGTTTTGCAGAAGGACAGGCCATTAAGATCGTCCCCTTGTTTTTTAAAGCGTCCAGGGCATCCGGGGGATTGGGACTCAGCACCTCGGAAATTGGACTACTGTATGGGGTTTTCGGCTCCATTGCATTCGTCCTTGGCTCTATCGTTGCCGGTTACTATGTTTCTAATAAAGGCTTGACTAAGAAGACGCTACTTGTTTTGTGTGCTTTTTTTAACCTGCCATTTGCCGCCTACGCTTTCCTGGCTGTTGCCATGCCGCATGAGCTGTATGTGATCGCATCAGCAGTGGCCATAGAATATTTTGGTTATGGCTATGGCTTTGTGGGCCTGATCCTGTTCATGATGCAGAATATCGCCCCAGGTAAATACAAAATGGCACACTATGCGTTTGGAAGCGGATTGATGAACCTCGGATTTATGATCCCTTCGATGATCAGCGGCTTGCTCAGCGATTATTTAGGGTATAAAGAATTTTTTATATGGGTACTGATTGCCACCATTCCGGCCTTCATCGTGACCTGGCTAGTGCCCTTAATGCCAGTGCAGGAAGAGCCCGCAGAAGAAGTTTTGGCATAAGGATTAATTTATTTATGATGAAGAACCTGTTTTATATTGGAATATTATTCGCATTGCCTTTTTTCAGCAAGGCACAGACACAAGCTGCGGTAGACAGCAGTTATACCAACGGACATTACCTTCAGCGGCTGGATTTTTTTAAGAAGATGCCCAACCAGAAAAAAGAAATCGTCTTTCTGGGCAACAGCATTACCGAAGGCGGGAAATGGCAGGAACTGGTTCCCTTAAAGCATGTGATCAACAGGGGCATTAGCGGCGATGTGACCTATGGTATACTGGCCAGGATGGACGAGGTCCTTGCCTCGAAACCAGCGAAGATCTTTTTATTGATGGGGATTAACGACATGAAGCGCGGAACTCCAAAGGAAGCGATCTTGAATAATTACAGGAAACTCATCCGTATGGTAAAGGAAAAATCGCCTAACACTAAATTATATATACAAAGCATTTTGCCTGTAAACAAGTGGATGTTGCCTGCAAGTTATGCTAAGCTATCCAACGAAGCGATAGCAGAAATGAACAGGGAGCTAATGGCTATTTGTGATCGTGAAGATCTCCATTATATCAACTTACATGAGGTGTTTGCCGGGACTGACGGATCCTTGAAAAAGGAACTGAGTATAGACGGGCTGCACCTGAGATCGGCCGCCTATATCTTATGGGCCAATTATTTAAAGAAAGTACATGCATTGTAATATGAAAAGACTTAAAGCATTTATTTCTGCATGCTGTTTTTTGGGTGCAACAACGTCGGTCACTGCACAGCATCAGGTTAAGATTGACAGCAATTACGCCAATCCGTATTATCAGCAAAGGGTGGAATACTTCCGGAAAATGCCCCCTGTGAAAAATGCGGTGGTGTTTTTAGGCAACAGCATCACCGAGCGTGGTGAATGGCAGGAGATCTTATCGGATTATTCCTGTCCCATTGTGAACCGTGGCGTAGGGGGCGACAACTCCTTCGGTATCCTGGCCAGGATGGACGAGGTGCTGAGGGCTAAGCCAAGAGCCATTTTCCTGATGGATGGCATCAATGACCTTTTCAGGAAGCTTCCATATGAGGTCAGCATCTATAATTATAAGAGGATCATTAGGATGATCAAAGCGAAATCTCCAAAAACAAAGATCTACATAGAAAGCGCTTTGCCGATTAACGAAGAAATGACCCGCGAAGCTTACACTAAAGGGCGCAGCGTAATGGTCCCTGTACTGAATGAAAAAATTAAACAGCTGGCTGCTGAAGAACATATTACCTATATCAATATTGTACCACTTTTTGCGGACGCGAACGGGAATTTAAGAAAAGAGCTAAGTCCCGATGGTGTACACCTTAAAGCAAGTGCCTATATTGATTGGGTTTTTTACCTGAAAGAACAAAAATACTTATGAGGATAACAGGAACATTTATAGACGAGATCTCGCACGATATTCCGCACCAGAACTGGGGCAGGGCAGAGTGGGACAGGGATTTTGCCCATATGAAGTCTCTTGGAATAGACACCGTGATCATGATCAGGAGCGGTTACCGCCGCTTCATGACTTACCCTTCTGCTTATTTGCAGGATAGTTTTGGCTGTTATGCTCCGCCGGTAGATCTGGTGGAGCTGTTTTTACAGCTGGCAGATAAGTACGCTATGAAATTTTATTTCGGTTTGTACGACAGTGGTAAATACTGGGATACCGGCAATCTGCAGCACGAAATAGATGCCAACCGTTACGTAATTGATGAGGTGTGGCAGCAGTACGGTCATTATAAAAGCTTTGGTGGCTGGTACCTGAGCATGGAGATCAGCAGGCGGACTAAAGGGGCTACTGAAGCCTTCAGGACGCTGGGTATGCAGTGCAAAGAGGTAAGTGCTGGACTGCCCACATTGATCTCGCCATGGATAGATGGGAAAAAAGCAGTGATGGCAGCTTCGGCTGAACTGACCAAACAGGATGCCGTTTCCCTGCAGGAACATGAAAAAGAATGGGGAGAAATATTTAGCGGGATACAAGGGGCTGTGGATGCCGTAGCGTTTCAGGATGGTCATATCGATTATCATGAGCTGGACGATTTTTTTGCGGTGAACAAAAAAATAGCAGACCAGTATGGATTACAGTGCTGGACAAATGCAGAAAGCTTCGACAGGGATATGCCCATTAAGTTTCTCCCAATTAAGTTCGAAAAGCTGAGGCTGAAGCTGGAGGCTGCCCGGAGGGCAGGCTATGATAAGGCCATTACCTTTGAATTTTCACATTTTATGAGTCCGCAGTCTGCCTATCTGCAGGCCGGACATTTATTTAACAGATACAAGGAATATCTACAAGGATTAACAATTTGAGTGCCGTGATGAAGAACTACAGTGAAATTTACGAGAAAGAACTACTGGATAATGTGATTCCGTTTTGGATGAAACATTCCAAAGATGAAGTACAAGGGGGATATTTTAATTGCCTGGATAGGTTTGGGAATGTTTTTGATACAGATAAGTTCATGTGGCTGCAGGCCAGGGAAGTGTGGACCTTCGCCACCTTATACAATGAGCAGGAAGCAAGGCCGGAATGGCTGGAAATGGCAAAGCACGGCGCAGATTTTATAGAGAAGCATGGTCGCGATGCGGAAGGAAACTGGTACTTCTCCTTAGACCAGTCTGGTGAGCCCCTGGTGCAGCCCTACAACATTTTCTCTGATTGCTTTGCCAGTATGGCCTTTGCAGCGCTTTACAAAGCTGATCCTCAGGAGAAATATGCGAAGATGGCCAAAGATACTTTTTATAATATCTTAAAGCGCCAGAACAATCCAAAAGGCAAATACAATAAAGCATATCCTGGTACACGTAGCCTCAAGAACTTCGCCTTGCCGATGATCCTCAGTAATTTATCGCTGGAGATGGAACATTTACTGGATAAAAAAACTGTGGATGACCTGCTTAGAACGGTTATTCATGAAGTAATGAACATATTCTATCAGGAAGACAGCGGACTGATTCTCGAGAACGTTAACCTGGATGGTTCCTTTTCTGATTCCTTCGACGGAAGGCTGATCAATCCGGGGCATACCATTGAAGCCATGTGGTTTATGATGGATCTGGGTGTTCGCTTAAACGATAAGGATTTAATTGAAAGAGCAACAGAAATTGCCCTGCATACGCTGGAATACGGATGGGATAAGGAATTTGGCGGCATCTTCTATTTTATGGACATTAAAAACAAACCGGTACAACAACTGGAATGGGACCAGAAGCTATGGTGGGTCCACCTGGAAGCCCTCGTTTGTATGGCTAAAGGATATGAACTTACCGGAAGGAAAGAATGTGCGGAATGGTTTGAAAAACTGCATGAGTATACCTGGAAACATTTCAGGGATCCGGAACATGGGGAGTGGTTTGCTTACCTGAACAGAAGGGCTGAGGTGTTACTGCCATTAAAGGGCGGGAAATGGAAGTGTTGTTTTCATGTGCCAAGGGCATTGTTCCAGGTGGCTAAAACATTTAAAAAATAACCGTTCTCTTCGGAGGCTGCATTACTTTGGGTTTTTCCTTAACAGGAAAAACTCAAAGAACGCTGAGGCCTCCTCGGAGAAGGTAATTTTTTGTTTAAGCAGGGTGGCTAAGCAGAAGGGCTAAGCAGGGTGGCTAAGGAGAAGGGCTAAGCAGGGTGGATAGACAGAGTGGCTAAGCAGGGTGCTTAATACAATTTTTTATATGAAGAACTTAATATTCGGGTTGATCATTTCTCCTGTTTTTTCATCAGAATATATTTGTTTTTTAATGGTTATGAAGCTATCATGAGCATATTTATTTCTTTTTGTGAGTGTTTGCTCATGATGGTTTCATTGGTATATGTAGATCAACAACATCAACAACATCATCATCCGAAGCATGTCGAAATTAGCAGTGATACGCTAAAGGGCTCCATTTCTTTTTTTAAAAATGAGGTAAAGCCTGACCAGAGCAGGCCTTGTTTCAATGGCGCTTATTATAGGAAGGTGGTGTCCAGTGACGACATTTGGCTGGGCATAGCCGGAACTGTTGTGTTGCCAAAGATAACCTTTGATCAGTCGAGACGCAATGCACAGAAGCCAGGACAGTTTTTAGACAATCCCTCTGTTTATATGGGAGGGACTATGAATGGGCAGGAGACCGATGTAGGTCTGACCTGGGCAGTGGTCAGGGAAGAAAATGGAAAAATTAGCGAGGAACGGAAGGCATTTCGTCCGTTCTTCAGGAGAACAGCGTATCCAAAAACCGGTCAAAAAGAGACCTGGCAGAACGCGCCCGCCCAAAAGGAACATTACTGGTATCCGGAAGAAGAGGTGCATATGTCGATCAGGATAGTCGGCGATGGTAAACTCAGGTTTATTGTTGAGGGTGCTGGGAAACGCTTTGAAGCAGACTTTGACAGTGACGGTTATCGGATGAATGGCATAGGAGCGTTTAAACGGGTGAATGCAATTGATCAGGTTAGTAATGAAGGGAAGCCGGCACAACCCACCAATACACGTGTGGAGAAGGCGGTCTGGAAAGAAACAAATTTGTTCAGAATGCAGCAGGGAAAAGTTATCCGGGTGCCGATGCATAAATACAGATTTACTGATATGCGTTGTCCTGACGTTCGTTTTTTTAAGATTATTGCTGGCGAACAAGAGCAAAAGATAGGAGCAGAAACCATTAGCATAGATGGGAATCCCCATTAATCATTAACTTTGCCGCACACTAACTAATATATTTCATATGAAAAGAACAGTTTATCTGCTGTTGTGCGCAATGTTTTTATCTTTCGCCAATGCAGTGAAGGCAGATGAAGGGATGTGGATCCCGATGCTGATAGGTAAGAACTAT
Organism: uncultured Pedobacter sp.; assembly: GCA_946478755.1. Next base: position 14,414 of record CAMLDJ010000106.1, read on the forward strand.
CAACAAATGAAAAAGCAAGGGTTTAAGCTTACAGCTAAAGATCTTTACAATGCGAATGGTTCCAGTTTGAAGGATGCCATCGTTCATTTTGGTGGATTCTGCACCGGCGAAATCGTATCAGACAAAGGATTGATCTTTACCAACCACCATTGCGGTTATGATGCCATCGCATCGAATTCAACACCCGGGAACAATATCCTGGATAATGGTTTCTATGCAAAGAATTATGGAGAGGAAAAACCAATTGCCGGTTTATTCGTTCGCTTTTTACAAAGAATGGAAGATGTAACAGCTAAAGTTAATGAAGCTACAAAAGGCTTGACGGGTGCGGCGAAAGATTCAAAAATGACAGAAATCTTCAATTCGATCGCCAAAGCTGCCGTTACCGGACCTACTATTGAAGCTAATGTTAAGGATTTCTATAAATCTAACCAGTTTATTCTTTTTGTTTATGAGCGTTTCGACGACGTTCGCCTCGTAGGTGCACCACCCCAGAACATCGGAAAGTTTGGCGGTGATACCGATAACTGGGAATGGCCCCGCCAAACAGGGGATTTCTCCGTGTTCCGTGTATATTCCTCAACGGGAAACCAGCCGGCAAAATATAGTGTCCAAAATGTACCTTACACACCGAAAAAATTCCTACCCGTTTCTATTAAAGGCGTAAAGAATGGGGATTTCTCTATGGTGTATGGTTTTCCAGGCCGTACCGACAGGTACCTAACCTCCTATGGTGTAGGTCTTGCTACGGAAAAAGTAAGCCCCACCATCGTTAAGCTTCGCGATATCCGGTTAAAGGCATGGAAAGCAGAAATGGATAAAGACCTGAGCCTGCGTTTGAAACTGTCATCCAAATATGCGCAGATTGCCAATTACTGGAAATACTATATCGGGCAGACGGAACAGCTGAAACGCTTGAAAATAGCAGATGCCAAAAGAACTGAGGAAAAAGCATTTACGGACTGGGCGGCACAAAAAACAGAATTTGCAGGCTTAATGGAGCAATATGACCAGATCTATAAAGACATTGATCCGATCGCTGTACAGCGCACATATATCAATGAAGGTTTTATGGCTTCGCAGTGGGCAGCTAATGCTTCCGGAATTGGTAAGGCCCTGATCAACTTCTCCAAAAGCAGGTATGACGCTGCAGCCTATAAGCAGATTCAGGAGAACCTGAGCAATGCAGTGGCGGCTTATCAGGAAACTTATAATGAGACCGCTGATAAAAAGATCTTCGCCCAGATCCTGGCTGCTTTCTATAAGGATGTGCCCGTAAAATCCCAGCCTAAATTCTTCGCCGAAATTGCCGAGAAATATTGGACAGGAAATCCGGAGACGACCTTTGAAAAGTATGCCGACTTTCTTTGGGAAAACAGTAATTTCATTCAGCCGGATAAGCTGAAGGCTTTTATTGCCACCAATCCTTCCGCCGATGCGGTTACCGGGGACCCGGGGTATCAGTATGCGGTAAATATCATACCGGCAGATTACATTAAAACTAATTTCGGTTCGTTGGTCGCCGATTTTGAAAAGAAAAAAGCAGAACTTGATCACCTGTATTTAAAAGCAATCCTGGAAAAGAATTCCGGTAAGCTGATGTATCCGGATGCCAACTCGACCATGCGGCTTAGCTATGGTAACGTGCAGGATTATTCCCCTAAAGATGGTATTGTTTATAAAACCACGACAACCATTGATGGGGTCATGCAGAAATATGTTCCCGGGGACAGTGAGTTTGATCTGCCAGCCAACCTGATAGAAAATTATAACAAAAAGAACTTTGGCCAGTATGGCAATAATGGCACCTTAACCGTTGGCTTTATTACGAATAATGATATTACCGGTGGTAACTCCGGTTCGCCGGTCATCAATGGTAATGGAGAGTTAATTGGTCTTGCTTTTGACGGAAACTGGGAAGCCATGAGTGGTGACATTGCTTTTGATAAGAAGTTTAAGCGTACGATATGTGTGGATGTGAGATATGTGCTTTGGTGTATAGATGTGTTGGGGGGTGCGAAGAACATTATCAGTGAGTTACAGATTAAAAAATAACCGTTCTCTTCGGAGTCTGCATTACTTTCAGTTTTTCCTTTAATGGAAAAACTAAAAGAACGCTGAGGTCTCCTCAGAGAAGGTAATTTTTTCCTAAAGCAGGGTGGTTAAGCATGTTGGATGCCTGGTCACCCTGCTTTTTTATGACCAATAATTAGCCTGCTTCTTCTCGCCGGTCTATAGTTGTTTTAGCGAGCTGATCATATTGGTATAAGAAACAGTTTATTAGGATGAATAATTTTTAAGGTAACGTATTTGTTGCAGGTTAAACCTATGTAAAGATTCAGAGTCTTAAAACCAGACGAACCAGACGAACCAGACGAACCAGACGAACCAGACGAACCAGACGA
>CAMLDJ010000107.1 GCA_946478755.1 uncultured Pedobacter sp.
ACTCAATTCTAAATATTCTGGAAGACGAAAAGGGTAACTTGTGGTGCAGCACGTATAATGGTCTTTCAAAATTTAGCACTCAATCCGGTCAGTTCAAAAATTACTATGTAACCGATGGATTGCAAAGCAATCAATTTAATTATAATGCCGCATTGAAACTAAGTAACGGGCAGCTGTTATTTGGAGGAATCAACGGGTTTAATAAATTTTCTCCTGATAGTATTAAAATCAACAAGCGCATACCGAAAATTGTGATCACCAATTTCCGGATTAATAATATCCCAATTAATGAGGACCCAAAGTATGAAAAGTACGCTTCCTTTGTAAACATCCGCGATATTGCTATTCCGTTTAATGCAGCAGTAATATCAATTGATTTTGCTGCTATTGAATATTCATTCCAGGACCAGATCAGATATGCTTTCTACCTGGAAGGCTGGGATACGGATTGGAATTATGTCGATAAGCTGAATACTGCTTATTATTCCAGACTGGTAGAAGGAAGTTATAAACTCCACATTAAAAGTACCGATACAGAGGGAACCTGGACCAATAATGAAAAGGTTATTACCATTACCATCCTACCACCATGGTATCGTTCCTGGTGGGCTTACCTGCTGTATATTTTGGCATTTTCAGGCATCTATTATGTATTCGTGTCATACAGGAAAAAACAAAGCCTTTTAAAGCTACAGGTAGAGATCACAAATCTTAAGATGGAACGCGAAAAAGAGCTCAATGAAAAGAAGCTCAATTTCTTTACCAATATTTCACATGAGTTACGCACTCCGCTGACTTTAATTGTGAATCCAATAAAGGACATTTTGAGTATTAAGGAGCCAGGTGCTGAAAAAAATGACTTAAATGTTGTATACAGGAATTCCAGACGTTTATTAAGCCTGGTAGATCAACTCCTCATTTTCAGAAAAACAGAAAGTGAAACTGAACCCTTGAAAACGGTAGCTTTTGACTTCAGCAGGTTTGCGCGGGAGATTTTTATGTGTTTCAGTTATCTGGCAAAGAACAATAACATTGATTACCTATTCAAATGCGACCATGAGGACCTTACGATTTATGCTGATCGCGATAAATTGGAAATCATCTTGTTTAATCTCCTGTCCAACGCACTGAAATTTACACCTAAAGGCGGAACTGTAGCGCTTGAGATCACATCAACATCTGAATTGATCAGTATCCAGGTGAGTGATAGTGGACCGGGAATCCCGGATGATGTCGGTGAAAAGTTATTTGATAAATTTTATAAAGTGATGAATAATAATTCGCAGAAAATAGGTTTTGGCATCGGCCTTTATCTGGTTAAAAACTTTGTAGAGCAACACAAGGGCGAAATTTCTTATTCTGTTGTTTCCGGGAAGGGCACAACTTTCCTTGTAAAACTGCCAAAAGAGGAGCCACATAACCTTGACACGGATAGCCTTTTCAAAGACGAGCTTATTTATGTGAATGAATTGCTGGCGCAAGAGGAACAGCATGAAGAAACTGAACCAGAGACAACTGCCCATCTGGAATTACTGATATCGGACCTGCATTCAATTCTGGTAATTGACGATAACGAGGAGACTATGGAATACATCAGGCAAATTTTTCAGGAGAAATTTAAGATATATAAGGCGGTAAACGGTGTAGAAGGTTTAAAAATTTGCCATGAGTTTATGCCGGATATCATCATCTCTGATGTTAATATGGAAGGCATGAGCGGTATAGACTTTTGCAGGGTCCTGAAAGACGAACCTTCCTTAAGCCATATCCCGGTCATCTTGTTAACTGCTGATCCAAGCCCGGAAAATAGGTTAAAAGGAATTGAGGTTGGAGCGTATGATTTTATTGCCAAGCCTTTTGATAAGGAGCTGTTCACCGCAAAAATAAATGGAGTAATTAAAAATAGGACTAATCTTCAGTCCTACTTTTATAATGAGATTACACTTAAATCTGAAACCTATAAAGTGTCTGAGGAAGACCGGACTTTTTTACAAAAATGTATCACAAAAATCGAAGATAACCTGGCGGAACCGGAATTTAACGTGAAGACACTGGCATTCGATTTGGGAATGAGTCATTCCAATTTATATAAAAGGATCAAATCCACCTCGGGTTTATCAATTAATAGCTTTATTCGTTTTATCAGATTAAGAAAAGCGGCCGAATTGCTGATCAATACTAGTTTAAATGTTAATGAGGCAGCTTTCAGGGTTGGCATAAATGATATAAAATATTTCCGGGAGCAATTTCAGAAACAGTTCAAGCTGACGCCATCAGAGTTTGTAAAAAAACACAGGAAAACCTTTCTTAAACATTATAATATCAATACCAATGTTTAGGCGCATGATCAGCTTTTGCCGGTATCCCGCTGTCTTATTAAATACCCCCTATTGTATATTGTTTTGTCCCCGCCGGAAAAGTTTAAAAATCATGAACTTCGAAACCAAATTTATAAAATTGATGATGCTGAAAATTATTTCTATAGGGTTATTCCTCTGCATGTGTGCTATGTTGAATATGGTATCCTTTCAGGCTTTGGCTCAGGCTAACGCCATAAGTACCATCGCGCAAGATGGATGGGCGAGCAATTCTGTCAACACGGTTGTATTTAGAAAAAATTCATTGATTACCCGTAAAAATATACAATATGCGGCCTATTATGACGAACATCAGTATGTCGTACTTGCTAAACGCAAGTCAGGAGCCAGCAAATGGCAGGTAAGCAAAACCCAATATCAGGGAGATGCCGCCGATGCGCATAAATCTATCAGTATTTCCGTTGATGGGGACGGCTTTTTACACGTGGTCTGGGGGCAACACAACAATCAGCTTAATTACTGTAAAAGCAATGCGGCAGGTTCCCTGTCGGTCGGGAATAAGTTGTCTATGACAGGTCTAAAGGAAAATAAATTAACCTATCCTGAATTTTACCGCTTAAGCAACGGTGATTTGTTATTCTTTTTTAGGGACGGGGGCTCTGGTAACGGAAACCTGATGATTAACCGATATCAGCTGAAATCAAAAACATGGTCTCGTTTACAAGATGGCCTGATTGATGGAGAAGGAAAAAGAAACGCCTATTGGCAGGTTGCTATGGATGAGAAGGACGGTATCCATTTATCCTGGGTATGGAGAGAAAGTCCGGATGTGGCCAGTAACCACGATCTTTGTTATGCAAAATCTACTGATGGTGGGAAAACGTGGCAAAAGTCGACCGGCGAAAACTATACCCTGCCTATCAATGCCGCGAATGCAGAGTATGCATGCAGGATCCCTCAAAAAAGTGAATTGATCAACCAAACATCCATGTATGCCAATGCGGCCGGTGAGATCTTTATTGCCACATATTGGCGTAATGGGCAGGACGATGTGCCACAGTACCAGCTCGTTTATAAACAGAATGATAAATGGAATGTAAGCAATCTAAAATTTCGGAAAACACCTTTTACCCTGAGCGGCGCGGGAACGAAAGACATTCCTGTTTCCAGACCTCAGATTGTTGCTTGGAGAAATGGCTCAGCGCATGCTGCCGCAATTATATTTCGCGATGCGGAACGGCAAAATAGGGTTTCAGCGGCTGTAAGTCGCGATGTAACCGGTGGCAAATGGTCGGTTTCAGACCTGGCCAATCAGGATGTCGGCAACTGGGAACCAAGTTTTGATACTGAACTGTGGAAAAAACGGAGAATCTTAAGCCTTTTTGTACAAAAGGTCGTCCAGATTGATGGCGAAGGTAAAGCAAATGTTCCCTCAAGCAAGGTACAAGTGTTGGAGTGGAAACCTGCTTTAAACCGCAAAAAAAAATAACAAGTCCGGAGAAAATCGGACCGGAGAGGATTTTTAAATGATCATAATGTAGATTTCTAACCAACCTCACATGAATAAATACTTCTTTTTTCCATTGGTTATGCTGTCGCTCGTATTAAACAAAGGCTTTGCACAGCAATCTTATACACGATTTACTCCAGGAGCGATCTGGAAAGACAATAAAGGCGCTCATATTAATGCACATGGCGGTGGAATTATAATACATAGGAATACCTATTATTGGTTTGGGGAGCATAAGGTGGGGGGAGAACAAGGTAACACTGCTCAGGTAGGGGTTCATTGTTATTCCTCAAAAGATCTGTACAACTGGAAAGATGAAGGTATTGCTTTGAATGTTTCTGCCGATTTATCGAGCGACATTGCTAAAGGGAGCATCATTGAACGCCCAAAGGTTGTATATAACAAGCGAACCAAAAAATTTGTCATGTGGTTCCATCTGGAACTTTTAGGACAAGGATACAAAGCTGCCCGTTCCGGTCTTGCGGTCGCTGATCAGGTGAACGGACCATATACGTTTCTGAAGAGTTCTCGTCCTAACGCCCGCAAACAACCCTTTTATGGTGAAGGTGTCCCACTTAATGAGCAGGTGAATTGTCAGGCGCCAGCCACTAAAAGTGACGGCTTTTTCTGCCGGGACATACCGGGTGGCCAAATGGCAAGAGATATGACGCTTTTTGTGGATGATGATGGTAAAGCTTACCACATATTCGCGTCCGAAGAAAACTTTACGCTCCACCTTGCCGAACTTACTCCGGATTACTTAAGTCATACCGGTAAGTTTATCCGTATTCATGCCGGTCGTCAGACAGAAGCGCCTGCACTGTTTAAAAAGCATGGGGTTTATTATATGATTGGCTCAGGCTGCACGGGATGGGCGCCTAATGCTGCGCGTTGGTTTAAGGCCAACAGCATATGGGGACCCTGGACCTTTATGGGAAACCCATGTGAAGGGGGCGGGGCTAATTTAACCTTTGGCGGACAAAGCACTCACGTATTGCCAGTAGCTGGAAAAAAAGAAGCGTTCATTTTTATGGCAGATAAATGGCAGCCAAAAGATGCTATAGATGGTCGGTATCTGTGGCTTCCGATAGCGTTTGAGGGAGATCAGCTCAAAATCCGATGGAAGGAGCAATGGGATCTCAGCTTTTTTAAATAATCGATATTCTTTCTGAGTACAAGGGATCGGCTATGAGCATGCTCATGGCAAAGAATTCTTTTTGCAAAAAAAATAGGCCGCTCTCCTGGAAAAATCAAAAAGAGGCTTTCGAGGGATTTTTGATACGCCTGTAAAACCAATTTAACCCCTCTTATTTACCAGATCGCCCCTTTATAAACGTCTTTTTTACGGTTAATATTGCGTTAACCAACTATAAATAACCATGACGGCTATTCCGTCAATTAACCAAAATTTAATGTATGAAAAGAAAATTACCAATTTTCAAGGTCTTTGTCTATTGCCTTTTGATGGTTTGTGGCAGTAATGCCTTTGCTCAGCAAAATGTGAATGTCCGGGGATCCGTTAGAGACACTACCGGCACCATACCGGGTGTCAGTGTAAAGATAGCCGGTACCAATAAAGCAACATCTACGGATGGTGACGGAAAGTTTAGCATTAGTCTTCCCCTGTCAGGGAAATTACTTTTTTCCATGGTAGGGTATAAACCCAGAACAGTTTCTGTGGCCGACTATCAGAAAAACGCAGAAGGGGACTATGTCATCAATATCTCTCTAAGAAATGATGACAATGCCCTGGATGAAGTTGCCGTTGTCGGATTTGGTACGCAGCGGAAAGCCAGCGTGATCAGCTCTATCACATCAATTAATCCCAAAGAGCTAAAAGGGCCAACTAGTAACCTGACCACTATGCTCGCGGGCAGGGTAGCGGGGATGATTGCTTATCAGCGAAGCGGTGAGCCTGGCGGAGATAATGCCAACTTCTTTATCCGCGGATTGGGAAGTTTCGGCGCAGGAAAGCAGGACCCCTTGATATTAATCGATGGTATTGAATCCAGCAACACGGATATGGCACGTTTACAGCCAGACGATATTGCTTCATTTAACGTTTTGAAGGATGCGACGGCTTCTGCTGTTTATGGAGCACGCGGAGCAAATGGTGTAATTTTAATCATCACCAAATCGGGTGTCGATGGAAGGACAAAGTTCAATTTCAGGGCGGAGACCTCTTTATCGGGGAACGTCAGGAACTTTCAGTTTGCCGATAACATCTCTTACATGACCATGGCCAATGAAGCTTCTTTGACAAGAAACCCTTTGGCCATACTTCCTTATTTGCAGACTAAAATTGACGCTACTGCCGCCGGAGAGAATGAACTTTTGTATCCAAACAATAACTGGATCGACCAGTTGATTAAGGACAGAACCATAAACAACAGGTATAACATCAGCGCAACAGGAGGTAGTGTGAAGGCACGCTATTATGTTGCTGGTACGTATAACGTAGATAATGGAGTATTGAAAGTTGATAAGCTGAACAACTTCAACAGCAACATCAAGATGAAAAATTATTCGGTAAGATCAAATGTCAATTTAAATCTTACTGCAACTACGGAGGCCATTATTCGGGTGTACGGCCAGTTTGACGATTACAGGGGACCAGTTGGGGGAAAAAATTCAAACGGAGACCGAATAAACGGAGGTGAGAAGATCTTCAACCAGGCCATCTGGTCAAATCCGGTAATGTTCCCCGCGGTATATCCAGCCAGCTTCTCTCCTTTTACCCAACATCCACTGTTCGGTAATGCAAGGACCCTTGGAGATGGTACTTATATTAACCCTTATGCAGAAATGGTACGGGGCTATGAGGACAGGAACGCCTCCACCCTTCAGACCCAACTCGAGCTGAAACAGGATTTGAATTTCATCACCAGTGGTTTAAGTGCCAGACTGATGACTTATGCGCGCCGGTATTCCTTCTTTAACGTTGTAAGGCAATATAATCCATTCTACTATACCCCGAATGTTCAGCCCGATGGGCAGATCACTTTATCGCCGCTTAACGACGGTGGAATCGGATCCTTGTTGCCGGTGGGTACAGAATATTTAAATTACGGCGAGGGTGATAAGGAACTCAATTCTACTTTTTATGTAGAGACTGCAGTGAATTATAACCGGACATTCAAAGAAAAACATGCGGTTACAGGTATGCTCATCTCTACTATGAGAAATTACCTTTCAGGGAATGCAGGGACATTACAAACTTCACTGCCTTCCAGAAACCTCGGCGTGTCTGGTAGGGCTACCTATGGCTTTGACAACAGGTATCTTGTTGAGTTCAATTTTGGTTATAACGGCTCCGAACGTTTCGCAGACAATAACCGCTTTGGCTTTTTCCCTTCCTTCGGCTTGGGCTATCTGGTTTCCAATGAGAAATTTTTTGAGCCCATTAAATCATTTGTTACCAGTATGAAACTACGGGCTACTTACGGTTTGGTCGGTAACGATCAGATTGGAAAGTCGACGGACCGTTTTTTTTATCTGTCTGAGGTTAACATGAACAATGGTACCTATGGAGCACAATTCGGGGAACTTCTACTGGATTACAGAAATGGGATTTCGTTATCCAGGTATGCAAATGACCTAATTACCTGGGAAAGGTCTAAACAGATCAATTTTGGAGCTGACTTTAGTTTCAAAAATGCGCTTGACGTGAATATTGATGTGTACAGGAACACAAGGTCAAATATTCTGACCGATCGTACCTTTTTACCTACAAGTATGGGACTACAGGCTGCGGTACGTGCAAATACCAATAAGTTGCAGAGCCAGGGAGTAGATGTTGCCATGAACTATAACAAGAGTCTGGGCAATGGCATGTATTTTCAGGGCCGGGGTAATTTCACCTATGTAACCAACAAAATATTAGTCTATGATGAGCCGAGTTTTTCCGGTAATGAATCTTACCGGTATCATGTTGGCCGGCCTTCTACACAGCGGTTTGGATATATCGCGGAGCGTCTCTTTATCGATGATCAGGAAGCGATGAACTCTCCACAGCAGTTTGGAGCGGTAGCCGGTATTGACTACCGTGGCGGAGATATTAAATATCGTGACGTAAACCAGGATGGAGTCATCAGTGATGCGGATATGGTTCCACTGGGACTTCCTGAGTCACCTGAGATCATTTATGGTTTCGGTGGAACATTTGGCTTCAGAGGCCTCGATCTGAGTGCATTTTTTCAGGGTTCTGCACGCTCTTCTTTCTTTATTAATTCAGAGAATATTGCACCCTTCGTTTTCAATGGCGGAAGTCAGAACGGTTTGTTAAATGTAATTGAGCAGAGCTACTGGTCTGAGGAGAATCGGGACATATACGCGTTCTGGCCAAGACTAAGTCAGAATTTTGTGAACAACAATAACAAGACGTCAACCTGGTGGATGCGCAATGGATCATTTTTAAGATTGAAAACCGTCGAATTAGGATACTCCCTTAATGATAAGGTTGCAAAGCGACTTGGATTATCCAATCTCAGGATGTATGTGAATTCATCCAATCTTGCTGCGGCGAGCAGTTTCAAGTTATGGGATCCGGAGATGGGTGGAAAGGGCTTGGGATACCCGATCCAAGTTGTATATAATGTTGGCTTCAACGTTGAATTTTAAACAAAGCCTGATATCCTTCGACATTTAATTTAAGAAAACATGAATAATTTAATTATAAATAGAGCCAGTAAAATACACCGTTTCCTAGTGGTAGCGGTAATTTTGATGACGTCTTTCTCTTCCTGCAAAAAATATCTGGACATCGTACCAGATAATATTGCGACCATAGATAATGCTTTTACTTTACGTAATGAGACCGAAAAGTATCTGTATACCTGCTATTCTTATCTTCCAAAGGACGGAGATCCCTCATTTAATATCGGCTATATGGCTGGAGATGAAGTTTGGATCCCGTATGATCAAAGGGAATTTGGTCCTGCTGCATGGCAAATTGCAAGAGGTGCCCAGAATGCGGCTGATCCTTACGTCAATGCCTGGAGTTCTCGAAGAGGAGGAGGAGGTCCCCAGGACAACCAGGGTGTTGGATACTACGGAATATTTACCGGTATTCGGAACTGTAATATATTTCTAGAAAATGTAAAAGATCTCACAAAAGTTCTAGATCTGAGGTTAGATGAGCGGGAACGCTGGATTGCTGAAGTTCAATTTTTAAAAGCTTACTATCATTTTTATCTGATGCGTATGTATGGCTCAATTCCGTTGATAAAGAATAACATAGACGTGAGTGCAACTGAAAACCAGGTCCGGATAAAAAGGGCCCCTTTTGATGAATGCGTCACCTATATCACCAGTCTTCTGGATTCTTCCGCTGCCATTTTGCCCCCTGCCATTGCAGACCGGAGTTCGGAATTGGGACGGATCACCAGGCCAATTGCTTTAGCGATTAAAGCAAAAGTCTTATTGATGGCCGCAAGTCCTTTGTTTAACGGGAACAGTGATTATGCGGGTTTTAGGGATCAGGATGGTGTCAACCTCTTTAGTGTCAGTTATGATGCGAACAAATGGAAGTTAGCTGCCGATGCAGCAAAAGCCGCTATTGATGCATCCGAAGCTGCAGGTTTTAAATTGTTCGAATTTCCGGCAACTGCTTTTAAGCTTTCGGACACTACAAAAACACAAATGTCGATCCGGAACGCACTGACAGAAAGATGGAACAGCGAGCATGTATGGGCCAATCCGAATTCTTTAACAGGAAGCTTACAACTAAACGCAATGGCAAGGATCAGTACCAATATTGGCGTAGGTACCGCAAGGCAACAATTGAGCGTGCCTATAAAAATTGCAGAACAATTCTATACCGTAAACGGAGTGCCCATTAATGAAGATAAAACCTTGAATTTTGGCAATAGGTATACACTGAGAACGGCCATCAGAAGAGAGCGGTTCCACATCAAAGAAGGCTATACTACAGCACGTTTAAACTTTGACAGAGAACCGAGATTTTATGCTGACCTTGGATTTGACGGTGGGGTATGGTACAAATATGACAGCCCTACAAGTTCAGATTCGGCGACATATGTTTTGGAAGGGAAATCCACTCAGCTTGCCGGAGCCAACAACTACGGATGGTACAATGAAACAGGATATTTTATTAAAAAGGTGGTAGACTGGAATATGGCGAGTACTTCGTCTAATGTTACTTATCGTAGCTATCCATGGCCGCAAATCCGGCTGGCAGATCTTTACCTGATGTACACAGAAGCTTTAAATGAGACGCTTTCCGCTCCAAGTGAAGTAGTCTACGACTATATAAACAGAGTTCGTAAGCGCGCAGGATTGTTAAACGTTCAAACCGCATGGACAGATTATTCAACAAATCCGACGAAGTACACCACTCAGACTGGAATGCGTGAAATTATCCAACAGGAACGCTTGATTGAACTCGCTTTTGAAGGTAGCCGGTATTGGGATATTTTAAGATGGAAAAAAGCCACGGAAATGTTTAATCAGAATATTACCGGCTGGAGTGTGTCCCAGGGAACAGATCAGGAATATTATAAAGTCAGGACCATCTACCCCCAGAGCTTTATTGCACCCAGGGATTATTTGTGGCCTATACGGACCTATGATATTACGGTTAATCCGAAACTGGTTCAAAATCCTGGATGGTAGTTTAAATTAAATTGAAGAACATGAGAAACAAGCATATGATTAAATTGGTTTCAACGTTTTTGGGACTGATTATATTGGGCCAAGGCTGCAAAGAAGATGAGATTAAGCCTTTAACAGACAACCAGACTCCTCCGGGTATGGTAACTAATGTACGTGTTGAAAACGGTGCGGGAAAGGCGACCATTACCTATTCGTTGCCAAATGAAAAAGATCTTTTATACGTAAAAGCAGTTTATACCCTAAACAGTGGAAAGGAATATGAAGTAAAATCGTCCATTTATAACAGTTCCCTAGAGGTTGTTGGATTTGGGGACACAGACGAACATATTGTTAAATTATATTCGGTCAACCGTAGTGAAGTTCCTTCCGCACCTGTGGAGGTTAAGGTTAAGCCGGAGGAAAATTCCATATGGTCTGTATTCAGAAGCATGGGCGTTATTGCCGATTTTGCTGGCATTAAGCTTACGGCAGAAAACCTCTTTGAGTCTGATCTTGCTATTGAAGTGCTGGTACAAAAAGAAGGGAAGTATGTGCCGAGTGCAAAAAATATCTACACCAAAGCTGTTGATATTGATCAGTCGATCCGTGGCTTTGATACGGTCTCACAGAAGTTTGCGGTCACTATCAGAGACCGATGGCTGAACTATACCGATACTTTGTACACCACACTTAAGCCCTTGTATGAAACTGCGCTATCGAAATCCGATTACCGGCCTATGACCTTGCCCACGGATGTTGCACAAGAATATACCTCTACAAGTCTCGCCTATATGTGGGATGGGAATATCATGGACTGGCCGAGAATATCATTGACAAAGACCACCATACTAACTCCTCAATGGGTCACTTTTGATCTCGGTAAACTGGCGACTTTAAGCAGGATTGTAATATGGGACTACCCTGAGTATCTAAATGCGGGAAGAACATACTATTATGGCGGTAACATTAGCCAGTTCGAAATATGGGGATCCAACAATCCACCAACCGACGGCAGTTTTAACAACTGGATCTTAATGGGAACTTTTCAAGCTAAAAAGCCATCCGGGAGTGCCTATGGTATACAGACCGGCGAGGATTACGCAGCGGCAAATGCCGGATTCAGCTATAGCCTGAAGATCGGTGCCCCTAAAGTGAGGTATCTCCGCATCAAGAACAATAAAAACTGGCAGGGCACAACTTTTATGTCCGTAGCTGAAGTTCAGGTTTATGGCGATCCAAGATAGTTAAGGACATAATCATTTAATCATATAGATATGAAACAGAAAATATTAAACAGGTTAGCTAAGCATGTCGGCCTGTCACTGCTTGCGATAGTCATGCTGAGCTTTGCTTCATGTGAAAAAGCGGATGAATACAAGGAGTTTGTTAAGGATGGCGAGATCTCCTATATCGGTAAATTGGATTCGGTAAAAGTTTATTCTGGTAAGAACCGCGTTATGCTAAAAGGCTTGGTCACTTCAGATCCTAAAATTGCGGAGTGCCGGATTTTTTGGAACAATAAAACAGACTCCTTAGTGATACCGATTGTCAAAGAAACGATCTCAACTGTAATCAATAAATATGTCAATATTGCGAATGAAGGGCTTCAGAATTTTGTAATTTATACGTACGATGCGATGGGAAATCGTTCTATACCGGTAAATGCTACCGGACGTACGTATGGCGACAGGTATCAGTCTGGATTGGTAAACAGGGATATTTCCACTGCAAGGACCGATGAGACCACCGGTATCACCACAGTTGACTTTCTGGGTATGGATCGCTTAACCGGTGTATTTGCAACGGATATCACTTATACAAAAGTCAACAATCAGCCAGCGACGGTCAGAATCGCTATCGACTCTTCAAAGATTGCGTTAAAGGACTTTAAATATGGATCAACAATCAGTTATAAGACCTTGTTCTTGCCGGATACCGTTAGTATAGATACATTCTATTCAGCAGTAAGTACAAAGCAGATTGTAGCGCCGGAATTTATCAAAATAAACATCACTAATACCTATCTGAAAAATACCGGAGCCAACCTTTCCAGGTCATCATGGGACAATTCACGGTGGGGTGTACTGGCAGACTGGACTTCCAGTGCCGGAGCTAAAAATGTAAATAACACCAATGGAGGATATGAACTTAGAGGAGGTGTTGGTGTAATCTCGTTTGAAGCGGGGTGGGGATTGCCTGACTTGACCAACGGGTTAATTTATCAAACCATTACCCTGCCTGCAGGAACCTATTCATTTGAGGCAAATGCTTTAGACCAGAATTCCGGGGGAACAAGATATATCGCCGTTGCAGCGGGAACATCCCTGCCGCTTGTCGGCAATATCCCCTCCACCGCTATTAAATACGTCGTACTGAATCCTCAGCCTGCTACGGCTTCAGTGAAAATGGAATTTACCCTAGCGCAAGCTACCCAGCTATCCATAGGTTTCGCGGCCACAATGCCGGCTACTGGTATGTATACAAAAATTGGAAATGTCCGGCTTTACTCCGTTCAGTATTTGTAGCCTGTTCTTTCTGTAAAAATTCAATTACCACCATCCAGATTCATCTGGATGGTGGTTTGTTAAGCGTTCAAGAAACTATGCCTGTAACGTTCTAAATCTCAAATTTTCTATGAAAACTAAATTTTTGCTTTGTATACTTCTTTTAGGTTTATCGATATCTGGCTGTAAAAAGGGTACACCCGCTCCGACAACGGAAAAGATCGAAACCATTTCGTCAACTGCAACCGTACCTGCACTAATAACAACAGCAACCATTGATATCACTACCATTTCGGCAGCTACCGGAGGGAAAATTACCAATAACGGAGGTGCATCGGTTACAGACAGGGGGGTATGCTATAGCCTCACACCTAATCCTACTATTGCAAATACAAAGGTAATGGCAAGCGGCGTGTCGGGATCCGGTGAATTTACTGCTGAACTATCCGGGCTGAGCCCATCCACCAAATATTACCTGCGGGCTTTTGCCATTAATAAAGCAGGGACGGGTTATGGAAATGAATTGGAATTAATCACCGCCGACATCGTTAATGCAACCTTCGTCTTTACACCGATGTTCATCATTGGCTCCACACTGGCTGCAACCGATGTAGAAATAATTAATGACGGCGGCAATGGCATCACGGAAAGAGGAATCTGCTGGGGAACAACAGCTAACCCAACTATCGAAAATAATAAGTTAAAGCAAATTGGCACAGGTATAGGGAAATTCCGTATGATGATCGGGGGGCTGATGGAAAAGACAGATTACCACGTACGAGCCTATGCAGTCAATGCGAAAGGACTGAGCTATAGCGGTGACATTAAATTTAAAACCATAGCGAAGGGTAAAATGACCTATCAATTTAACAAAGCAGCTATGCCGACGGCAGATCAATTGGCAGCTTATGCGCGCTTACAGATGCCGATTGACAGCGCGCTCTGGTACCTCAATAATTTTACTTCAGCGACCAAGCACGTCTATTTGAATTATGATCCTGCAGTGCCAACTGCCGATGCCAATAATGAAGGCTGGATGCGGTTTGGAAGTAGTATAGGCGTTCATAATATCCGGACGATGCTGCATGAGATGAACCATACATTGGGAACAGGCACCTCTGCCTGGTGGATAGGCAAGATTGTAGGTGGCAAATACCAGGGTGATAACGTCAATGCCTTGTTGAAAAAGATCCAGAATAGTATGGTCAATGTGCAGCTTAGCGGAGATACGCAGCACTGGTGGCCCTACGGTTTAAATCAAAATTCTGAGGTTAGTTCCAGCTGGGATTATGTGTATAATTGTCTCATCATTGAGGCCATGAGAAAAGATGGAATGACATCTTATAGTGGTGCTTATATACCGTAAGCAGCTTGAACAGGGCTGTGGTTCAAAATACAGATTCCCAAATCGCTCTAGTTGATGATGTTAAGGGCAAAAAAAACGGGAAATTTCAGACTTTCTTCACTCCGGATGATTAAACAATTGTAAATTGGCTTACATTTTCAAAATATTCAGGATGAACGTTTTTAAGTTTAGTTTTTTAACCCTCGCGTATTGGCTTGTTCCCTTTTTATTAAAAGCGCAGGCAGGTGCCGGAACGCTGCTTTTTTCCCAGGAAGATCTTAAATTGATCGCATCGGATTTTCGCTTTACCGAAGGCTGTTCCGTGGATAAGAACGGAGATGTTTTTTTTACAGACCAACCCAATGATAAAATCTGGAAATACAGCTTAAATGGAAAGCTTTCTGTTTTTCTTGATCAGTCAGGCAGGGCCAACGGCACCTATTTCGACAGAAAAGGCAACCTCATCACCTGCTCAGATGAACATGGACAGCTATGGTCGATCAGTCCCTCAGGCAAGGTGAAAATCATTTTAAATAGTATTCCAGGCAAGCAATTTAACGGGCCTAATGATATCTGGATCCATCCCAATGGTGGAATGTATTTTACTGACCCCTATTACCAGCGTGATTACTGGAAAAGAACCACCCCGGATCTGAAAACGGAGGATGTTTATTACCTCCCAAAAGGAAGTTCTAAGCTGAAAATGGTTGCCAGTGGGATGGTCAAGCCTAATGGGATCGTTGGCACGCCGGATGGCAGGTATTTATATATTGCCGACAACAGGGCGGGAAAGACCTACAGGTTTCAAATCGAAAAAAATGGTGACTTAGTTGATAAACAGCTGTTGATCGACAGGGGCTCTGATGGAATGACACTGGACGAACAAGGCAATCTGTACCTGACCGGAGAGGGTGGGGTTTTTATTTATAGCAAGGAAGGTAAACGGCTTGATCAGATCAGGATCGTTGGTAATCCCACGAATGTATGTTTTTTCGGGAAGGAAAGGAATCTGCTATTCATTACGGCACGCCCGGCGGTATATGTATTGCCTATGGCGATTAAGGGTATAGAGTAAGTATAGTTAGTTTGTTCATTTCTGTGGATGGGAAGACTCTCCATCAGAGACGGACCATCGTCGGCTCGATAGTCGCGATCAGCGAGTGTCGAATCTCGGTCGCACGCGTGTCGTCAAGGAAGGCGGTGGCCTGCAAAGGCAGGTAGTGGATCGTATTGAGCCCGATGCAGCCGAACGCCGCAGAAAGATACGGCCTGAGGAAGTCCGGCTGGTTGGCTCGATCGCCGGCGAACACGCCGCCCGAGGCGATCCCGACAAACACCGGCCGGTCCCGCAGCATCCCCACCTTACCGGCGTAGGTCGATTGCATCGTGCGACCGACGCGCAGAACCTGATCAATCCACGCTTTAAGGACAGACGGAATCGTGAAGTTGTTCATCGGCGTGCCAATCACAATAACCTCGGAGGCTTCAATCTCTTGAATGAGATGTTCGGACAGGCGCATTGGATCGCTGGACGGCTGTGCAGCTGCCAACGTCACAGGTGATGCCAGAACACCGGCATAATCGGATCCCGTATGGGGTATTGGGTCAAATCCCAGATCCCGACGACTGATATTCGCGCCGGGAATAATCGTTAGAAGCTTTTCCACGATCGCGGCCGAGAGCTTACGACTGTGCGACTCCCGCCGTGGGCTGCAATCGATGTGAAGGATGTTCATACACGAACGCGGATAATCGTCTTGCCAGTGACCCGATTGGTCGAATTAAAGGCGGCAACGGCTTCTTCGAGGGTAACGATGTTTCCGATGTTCGTCCTCAGACGTCCCTGCCGGAATCGCTGGACCACCTCATTCAGTTGGGCGCGATCGGCTTCGACGACAAAGTCAATTGCCAGGCCGTCAGCAGGCCGCACATCCGTAGTGCCCGTAACGCTCACAAACGTTCCTCCAGCGCGAATCAGGCTCGCAGACCGCTTCGCGATGTCGCCGCCGAGCACATCGAAAACCAGATCGACCCCGCCGACATCTTCCAGGTCGTCATTATCAAGGTCGACGAACTCATGTGCGCCGAAATCAAGCGTCGTCGGACGGTGGGCAGCGCGCCCGGTGCCGATGACATAGGCACCAGCCTCACGGGCGAGCTGGGTCGCCATCGAACCGACAATGCCGGCCGCACCATGCACAAGGACGGTCTGCCCTGCCCGAAGGCGGCCATGATCGAACAAGCCCTGCCATGCGGTCAGGCCGGGCATCACGAGGGCGACACCCTCTGTGAAGTCAACGTCGCCCGGCAGCGGCGCGAGGTTGTGCGCCTCTACGGCCACATACTCCGCCAGGGTACCGTCACGATACCAGTCGGTTAGGCCGAACACCCGCTGTCCCACCGACAGTCCTGTTGTGCCATACCCGAGTGCGGTGACCACTCC
>CAMLDJ010000108.1 GCA_946478755.1 uncultured Pedobacter sp.
CCATAAAGAACAACCAGCTGGCACAGGCTTTTTTATTTTGCGGGCCAAGAGGTGTGGGTAAGACTACCTGCGCGCGTATCCTTGCAAAAACCATTAACTGTACCAATCTAACGCCCGAACAGGAAGCGTGTGGCTCCTGTGAATCCTGCGTCTCTTTTCAAACGGGCCATTCATTTAATTTTCATGAACTTGACGCGGCATCAAACAACTCTGTTGATGACATCAGAAGTCTGATAGAGCAGGTACGCATACCGCCACAGGCCGGAAAATATAAGATCTACATCATTGATGAGGTGCACATGCTTTCTGCAAATGCATTCAATGCGTTCTTAAAAACGCTGGAAGAACCTCCTTCTTATGCAATTTTTATATTAGCCACTACGGAAAAACATAAAATTCTGCCAACGATACTGTCGCGCTGCCAGATCTTTGATTTCAACAGGATCCAGGTAGAGGATATTTCAGGCCATTTAAATAAAATTGCACAGCGCGAAAACATTGCAGTAGAAGCTGATGGGCTTCATATCATCGCTCAGAAAGCCGATGGCGGACTAAGGGATGCCCTTTCCATGTTCGATCAGATTGTAAGTTATACCAACAAAAATCTAACTTATAAGTCGGTAATTGATAACCTGAACATCCTGGATTATGATTACTATTTCAAACTTACCCAGTATCTTACGACCGCCGATGTGAGTAGTTCACTCGTCTTATTTGACGAAATACTGAACAACGGCTTTGATGGTAACAATTTTATTAACGGATTGGCCAGTCACCTGCGCAATCTTCTGGTGGCCAAAGACCCACAAACCACTAAACTTTTAGAGGTTAGCGAAAACATCAAACAGAAGTACATCAGTCAAAGCCAGCAAACGCCCGTATCTTTTATACTTACTGCTTTAAATCTAGCCAATCAGTGCGATCTTAACTACAAGAACAGCAAGAATCAACGGCTTCAGGTAGAGATGGCCTTAATCAAGATGTGCCACATTCCATCGGTACTTCAACTCGCCAGCCAACCGCTAAGCAACGCAACTGACACAGATCAGATTAAAAAAAAAACTAATGTAAGTTCTGTTGCTGTGCCATCAGCAGCTAACCCGCCAGCGCAAACCCCTGCTTTAAGCCCCCCGCCTGTTCTAACTGAAACGAAGATAGCAGATACAAAACCAACAATAAGCCCAGCTGCCGGTATTCCGCTCCCTAAAAAGACAGCAGCACCTTCAACCAAAATTGCGCTGAAACCCCTTTCATCTGCGGAGCAAAATAAAGCCGCAATTATGATCCCTTCCTTAAAAGGAATAGAAAATAAAGGAGAAGAAAATGGAGATGAGCCGAAGTACATCACAGGAAGTGACCGTGAACCGTTTACGCTTGAGCAGCTGATCTTTTATTGGAACCAATATACCAACGCAGTAAAAGAAGCCAACCGAATTAATGTGTATACGCTAATGAGTACTTCGCCCCCTTTGTTAGAGGGCCAGGAAGAGATTGTCGTGCCTGTGGAGCATAAACTTCAGGAAGACCTGTTGCAGGAGGAAATGATAGAACTGCTAAATTTTTTAAGACCGAGGCTTAAGAACTTCAGTATCTATATTAAAACCCGGCAAGTGGTTAAAGAAGTGGTAAACAGGCTGTATACCAGCACAGAAAAGTACCAGTACCTGGTAGAAAAAAACCCTAAACTGGAAGAAATGCGCAGAAGGTTTAACCTAGACGTAAATCCTTAAAGTTATTTACCGGGTTTGTTATTAACCGGATATCCCTCTTCATCCAGGTCATCACGGTCGTCTTCAGGCGTACGTGCCAGGATTTCATCCTCGGGACTTAGCTCAACACTTTCACCATTATCGATCCGCATACCAGCCCCATCAAGCCTTTCATTCAATTCTTTTTCTGCGTTGTACTCCGACCCGATAAATGGGTTTGATTCGTCGTAAGTAGAACTGAAATCCTCACCATTAGGCGCAGAGGTATCATAAGGCAAGGGATGATCATAATCCTTGTCTTTCCCCCTTACATCGTATTCAAAGCTGTTCTTTTCCTGATCATATGATAAGTCGCCAAAATCCCTGGTTTCGCCCAGGTCTGCAGGATGAATCTTATCTTTTGCTTTGTTAACATCCTGGTCATCATTTTTGCCCGTTGCCATAATTGTAAGTTTATATACACATAAACGTTGAGGAAAATCAAATGTTTTGTTTTTTTAAAGAAGACAGGCTTTGCCACGGACGCAACATGCACATTAAATTAAAAGCCCGTTTGCGCTGCAAACGGGCTTTCCTATGTTAAATAAAGCTAATATTATAAGCTTGCCAGGGCAGTATTTAATGTTTCACTCGGACGCATTGCTGCAGCCGCCAGATCATCGTTAGGATTGTAATAACCACCGATCTGCTGCGGCTTACCTTGCGCACCGATTAGCTCATCATTTATCTTTGCTTCGTTCTCTGTAAGTGTCTTTGCTAAAGGTATAAATCGTGCCTGCAGACCTGCATCTTTGGTTTGTGCAGCCAAAGCTTCAGCCCAATATAAAGCCAGGTAGAAGTGTGAACCACGGTTATCGATCTGTCCGACTTTACGGGCGGGCGATTTATCATTAGCCAGGAATTTCTCCGTAGCTGCGTCCAGCGTTTCAGCCAAAACCAATGCCTTTGCATTAGTCTGCGTTTGTCCAAGGTGCTCCAGGGAAACTGCCAAAGCCAAAAATTCACCCAGTGAATCCCAACGCAGATAACCTTCCTTTATAAACTGCTCAATGTGTTTTGGAGCAGAACCGCCGGCACCGGTTTCAAATAGGCCACCACCGTTCATCAATGGAACAATGGATAACATTTTTGCCGAAGTTCCAAGTTCTAAAATAGGAAATAAATCGGTCAGATAATCACGAAGAACATTCCCGGTAACAGAAATGGTATCTAAGCCCTTACGGATCCTCTCGAGCGTAAATTTAGTCGCTTCAATTGGTGAAAGAATACGGATATCCAAGCCAGTTGTATCATGTTCAGGCAGGTATTTGTTCACTTTCGCAATAATCTCTCTGTCGTGTGCCCTTTTTTCATCCAGCCAGAAAACAGCCGGAGTGTCAGATAAGCGTGCCCTGTTTACAGCCAGTTTAACCCAGTCCTGAATCGGGGCGTCTTTTGTTTGACACATACGGAAAATATCGCCTTTTTCTACCTTCTGATCAAAGAAAACTTTACCGTCAGCATCCGTTACACAGATCGTTCCACTGGCCGAAGCCTGAAAAGTTTTATCATGGGAACCATATTCCTCCGCTTTCTGGGCCATTAAACCAACGTTAGGCACCGAGCCCATTGTAGTGACATCGTATGCTCCATTGGCCTTGCAATCCTCGATGGTAGCCGTATAAACACCTGCATAACAACGATCTGGTATGATAGCTATGGTGTCTTGCGGTTTCCCCTCTTTGTTCCACATTTGTCCTGAGGTACGAATCATTGCCGGCATGGAGGCGTCCACAATTACATCAGATGGAACGTGAAGATTGGTAATTCCTTTATCGGAGTTAACCATCGCTAAAGCAGGACCATTTGAAATGGCCTGTGCAATTGCAGTCTCCACTTCTGCCTGCTTAGGGTGGCCCGCAATTTTAGCGTACACATCACCTAAACCGTTTCTGGTATCCACGTTTAACTCCGCGAAAAGATCCGCGTATTTTGTGAAAACTTCAGCAAAATAAACTTCTACAATTGCACCGAATATAATCGGATCAGAAACTTTCATCATTGTTGCCTTTAAATGCGCAGATAATAAAACACCTGCGGCTTTAGCTTCTGCAATTTCTTTGGCAACAAATTCTTTTAAGGCTGACAAGCTCAATGCGGAACTGTCAATTACCTCGCCGGCCTTTAAAGGTGCCAATCCTTTTAATTCCTTTACTGCACCATCGGTACCAACAAATTCTATTTTAAACTGGCTTGCATCGGCAACGGTTACAGATTTCTCCGAACCATAAAAATCACCTTCGCTCATGCTGGCAACTTTCGTTTTAGAATCTGCAGACCATGCACCCATTGAATGAGGATTATTTTTCGCATAATTTTTAACCGCTTTAGGCGCTCTGCGGTCCGAGTTGCCTTCGCGTAACACAGGGTTAACAGCAGAGCCTAAAACCTTTGCATATTTTGTTTTAATTGCTTTCTCCTCTTCAGTCTGCGCATTATCCGGATAGTTTGGAATGGCGAAACCCTGGGATTGCAATTCCGTAATTGCACCAACCAGCTGCGGAATCGAAGCAGAAATATTGGGCAATTTGATAATATTAGCCTCTGGTGTGGTAGCCAACTGACCAAGCTCTGTCAACGCATCTCCAATTTTTTGTTCTTCCTTTAAAAACTCAGGAAAAGTAGACAAAATCCTTCCGGCTAAAGAGATATCTCTGGTTTCTACATCAATACCAGCTGAGGCAGTAAACGCTTGTACAATCGGTAAAAATGAATAAGTTGCCAGCATCGGCGCTTCATCAGTTTTGGTATAGATAATTTTTGATGTGTTTGACATATTTTTAATAAATACGGGTATATAATAAAGAAAATTAAGCAGCTTGCTTATGATAAACGTGCTTTTGATTAAAATCGCCTAAAGATAGAATAAACAGATGAATTTAATGGCAATAAAGGCTGAACAATTTTACCAAAAAACATATAAACCGAAAAATATTAAACCCAAATCAACAGAAAACTTTAAAAAGATATTTGCCACTAATCCCATCAGCAAACTTTGCATATATCTAAGAGCAAATAGCCAGATTATGAGCACAAATTGTACAATCTAAATTATAGCTTTGCTTTTGATGAAAACATTTTTTATAGCCTGTTTAACGATGCTTTGTTTTTCGGGCATTGCACAAATCAAACCAGATACTAGCAAAAAACTAAATGAGGTTGTTATCCGTCCTTATTTCTCTGCTCAACCCTTGCTCAGATCAACCGGAACGATTGGTTTAATAGATCAGAAGATTCTAGATCAGCAGCCTTCTGGATCATATGTTTCTGCAATGAATTCCACATCAGGTGTCCGAATGGAAGAGCGATCGCCCGGTAGTTATCGCCTGTCTATCCGTGGGAGCTTGTTGCGCTCACCTTTTGGCGTAAGAAACGTCAAGATCTACATGGATGAGTTTCCACTAACAGACGCCGGTGGAAACACCTATTTTAATGCATTGGACATCACCGCCGCTCAAAGCCTGCAGATTTTAAAAGGGCCGCATGGCAATATCTTCGGTGCCAATTCAGGTGGCGTCATATTGATTCAACCGCAAGGCGCGGTTCCGGATAGTACCACGCTTACCCTGAAGCTTGAAGGCGGCTCATATGGTACTTTCAGGCAAAATTTGGCCTTAAACAAGCAGTTCAAGAAGTACAGCCTAACGGTCACACAAGCTTACCAACATAGTGATGGTTACCGAGACCATAGTGGAATGGACCGTAAATATTTTCAAACCTTCCACAAATGGGATTATACAAAAAATGCGGTCCTAAAAGCAATGGTGTTTTATTCCGATCTCCACTACAATACGCCTGGCGGCTTAACCGCCGCACAATACGAGCAAAATCCTAAGCTGTCCCGACCTGCAGGAGGAGGCATAAAAAGTGCGATCGAACAGAATGCAGGAATCTACAGTAAAACATTATACGGCGGCATTTCACACGACTGGCGGATCAATGACCACTTTAAGCATGTAACAGCTGTCTTTTCATCCTATACGGACTTTAAGAATCCTTTTATTACCAATTACGAAAAGCGTAAAGAGTTTACACTGGGTTTAAGATCTTACCTTGAGTATGAAAACCAACAACGTGACCTGAACTGGAAATTTGACCTGGGCGCTGAAAGCATGCAGACCACTACGAAATTCGACAATTATGCTAACGATTCAGGCATTCCGGCTGCACTTATGGTTTCTGATCAGTTAGAGGCGGCCTCTAATTTTGCATTTGCACATTTGAGCACGGATATATTCCATAAATGGCTATTTGAGCTTTCGGCAAGTGCTAATCTGTACAAATATAGTTATGAAAGCATCTTTCCGGTAGTCATTCCTAAAAAATCAAATAGTTTTGATGTACAATTAATGCCCAGAGCTGCCCTATCCTATCTTGTAAACGCGAACTTAGCTTTAAGAGCTTCCCTTAGTAAGGGTTATTCTCCGCCCACTCTCCCTGAAGTCAGGGCATCTGATAATGTGATCAACGTTGACCTGCAACCGGAATATGGCTGGAACTATGAAACCGGCCTGAAGTATCAAACCCCAAACAACAGGTTATTTATTGACCTTACCGGATTTTACTATAACCTTAAACATGCAATCGTTAGGCGATTAGATGAAAATGACGCGGAGTACTTTGTCAATGCGGGAGGCACTAAACAGTGGGGACTAGAGAGCACGCTTGCTTTTTGGGTCATTCCGGCTAATCGATCAAGATTCATAAGGGGGGTACAATTGCGCAATGCTTATACCCTGAGCCGGTTTAAATTTGAGCATTACCTGGATAAAACAGCTGATTACTCTGGAAACGATCTTACTGGCGTACCTAAAACAATACTGGTGAGCAGTGCTAATGTTCAGCTGCCAAATGAGCTCTATATTTTCCTGCAACACAACTTTACCTCACAAATCCCGCTAAACGACGCCAATACGGCATATGCGAAAAAATACCACCTCCTACAAACTAAAATTGGCTGGAAAAATTTGCGCATTGCTCATATTCCTGTAGAAATTTTCATCGGGGCCGACAATATATTAAACGAAAAATACAGCCTCGGCAATGACCTTAACGCGATGGGTGGCCGCTACTTTAATGCTGCAGCAACAAGAAACTTTTATGGGGGCCTGGCCCTGCAGTTGAATCAAAAATAACCGCTGCTGATCGTAAAAAGCTGATGGATAGTTTAGGCTACCCATCAGTATACTAGTATTACGTTGTTGGTTCAGATAAGTTCTCTTCTTCTTTATGGGACAGTTCTACCGTGTTGACCACGATTTCTGTAATATAGCGCTGCTCTCCTTTCTTATCGGTATAGTTTTGTGTGTTCAGCTTTCCCTCAATGCTAAAACGCATGCCTTTTTTAACTACCTTTTCAACCAGATCTACCTTCTTATCCCAAAAGATCAGATTAAACCACTGCGTTTGGTTAACTGGTTCTCCGGAACTGCTCTTATAAAATTCATTAACGGCAATACTGACCCGCGCCATTCTTTTTTCATTTGCAAAATTGATGACAACTGGATCCGAACCTGCAAGGCCTGTTAAGCGAACACTGTTTTTTACATTCTCCATAAATTTGAATATTAGTTTTGATTTATTCATCAATAGCAGTTACCATAACTGCAACAAGAACAAATGTGAGCAACACTGGCACAATAAGCCGGTGCTATGCGGATATACCCGTTTATATCCGTATAACACCTAAGATTACCATTCGACAATAGGTGACCAAAAGAAATTTATTTAACCAATTGTATTTGACGTTTGTATAACTTGGTTCTAAAATAGCTAATTGAAGACTTAGCCATTTTGAATCAACCCTTAAAACAGACCGGATGAAACCTTTATGTATGGATTGCGGCAATCCCTTATATGGCAGAGTTGATAAAAAATTTTGTGATGATCAATGCAGGAGTCATTACAACAATAAGATCAGAACGGGAAGCAATGACATGATCAGATCTGTCAATCAAATCCTGAAAAGGAACCGCGATATACTGCAGAAACTCAATTGCGATGGCACAACCAGAATAAGTGGGCCAAAATTAACCGCGGCCGGATTCGATCTGCATTATCATACACACACTTATCAAACCCAAAAGGGGGATTGCTATATTTTCTGCTATGAGTATGGGTACCTGAAGTTAAGTCAGGACCAATTTCAGCTCGTTAAAAAACATTAAATAATATACGATGTACTAGTTTTTCTGGCACAGCGACATTAAGAATCGTATTATTTGTTACCTTAGCCTCAAATGATGAACTATGTCTAAGATCTTATCCCATTTTTTAACTGCGGCCTTTCTGGTCTTGTTTTTTGTTAACCCGGCAGCTGCAAAGAAAAAAAGAATCCTTGTTTTTTCTAAAACTTCGGGTTTTCACCATTCTTCTATTAAGGTGGGCGTTGCCGCTATTCAAAAGTTGGGCTCCGCAAATAGATTTGAAGTAGATACCACTATAGATGCCGGAAAATTCACGGCAAAGAACCTTAAACAATATGCTGCCGTTGTCTTTCTGAACACGACAGGTGATGTATTAAATAATGAGCAGCAAACTGCCTTTGAGCAGTATATTAAAGGTGGTGGAGGATATGTTGGCGTACATGCGGCTACGGATACCGAATACGAATGGCCATGGTACGGTAAGCTTGCCGGAGCCTATTTTATAAACCACCCCCATCAGCAGGTTGCTACGTTAAATGTGGTAAACCGCACCAGTCTTGCTACTAAACATCTGCCAGAGATCTGGAAACGGAAAGATGAATGGTATAATTTCAAGGAGATCAGCAAAGATATCAAGGTGCTAATCACTATTGACGAAACCAGTTATGAAGGCGGCAAAAATGCGCCGCTTCATCCAATGGCATGGTACCATAATTTTGATGGCGGCCGTTCATTTTACACGGAACTGGGGCATGTTGAAGAATCCTATTCCGATCCACTTTATCTACAACATCTACTTGCCGGCATACAGTACGCGATGGGCTTGAAGAGCATGGAGTAAGCACATTATCTGACACGCTTTCCTCTTTTAAGAATGGGTTTTGAAGGGTATTTACGATGCCTTAAATTGTTGAACACAAGCGCCACCGCAAACAAGATCAGTACACCGGATAAGACAGGAGATAAGACATAGAAATAGCCCAGCTCTTTTATTCTATCAGCACCAGTAACGGCAATTAATGCGGTAGCACCGCCCGGGGGATGTAAAGTTTTGGTGATCTGCATAGCTACAATAGATAGGGATACTGCCAGCGCACAGGCAAACCAGAGTTCTCCGGAAAAGAGTTTAAAAACGCTAACGCCAATAATCGCACAGATTACATGGCCACCGATCAGGTTGCGGGGCTGGGCAAGCGGACTATTAATAAGGCCGTATACAAGAACAGATGAAGCCCCAAAGGAACCTATAAGAAATAGATTGTCACTGGCTACCAGATATCTACTGTTTAGCAACCCGATTAAACCAATTCCAACAAACGAACCAATAAAAGTTAGTAAATGTTCCTTCGCATCAATTAATGTTTCGCGGTATAAGATGTATCGCGCTTTGCGATATTGTTTTCTAATGATTCTTCTCGGCATGCCCTTTTAAATTGGCCGCAAAAGTAAGACAATATCTAGTCATTTACTAGTCATTATATAATAGTTATCATTTGCTGGAAGACAACGCATGCCTATCCATCTCGTACTAATTTCTAACTTAAACTTTCTTTCTTATTTGGAATAATCATTTCAAAAAAACTATCTTTATTACGCAGTTCTATCAGATGCGTAGTGCATACAAAGAACTATTTGAACAAAAGTTTAAAAAGAAAAATTCTAAACCATGAAAATAGTAAAAACCATCCTTTGCGTATTATTCGGCCTAATGTTTCTTAATGCCGGCCTTGACAAATTTTTTCATTACATGCCGGTTCCTGAAATGCCTGCAGATATGATGAAGATCTTCCAGGCTTTTGTTGCCATCAAATGGTTAATGCCTTTGGTTGCCTGTATCGAAATAACAGGGGGCTTGCTTTTCATATTCCCTAAAACGAGGGCCTTAGGTGCCATTGTAATTCTGCCAATAATGATCGGCATTGTATTGCACAATACGATATTTATGCCATCTGGACTGGGACTGGCAGGCGTGATGCTGTTGATCAATGTTTGGATCATTGCCGACAACTGGAAGAAATACCAGCCGATGGTGTCCTAGCATGATGAATTGCATAGGTTTGAACCGGGAAAACAATGTCTTTAAATTATTGTTACTCCTAATAAAGCCATTATATGAGACTTTCCTTTTTAATATCTGCGCTCTTTATCACTGCTTTGACGTCGTGTACCACTGAAAATAAGAATAGGGCTGGCGACAGTACCGAAGTAATTGCTGTTGATACAACTTTTACCGCAACAGCGCCTAAAGAGAACCGCAGCGATTGCTATATTTATATTAAAAACAGGGACACCGCCACCTTAAAATTGAATATTACAGGGGAAGAACTTACCGGGGAGCTCGACTACAAGCTATTTGAAAAAGACAGCAACACCGGTAAAATCGCCGGAGAAATGAAAGGTGATACGATTATTGCTGAATATATCTTCGATTCGGAGGGCATGAGATCGGTAAGAGAGGTTGTCTTTGTAAAAAAGGACGATGGCAATATTTATGAAGGTACTGGCGATGTCATGGAGAAAGACGGGAAAATGGTCTTCAAAAACCGCTCTACTCTAAAGTTCAGCCCGACTATGGTATTTACCAAAACCAATTGCAAGTAGTCTTCAAGGGCTTACATTTATATAAGCAGGTATTCTTAACGATCCCATGCTGCCGTTCATATCGCTTCCATCTATGGTTATGGAATAGGTAGTTGGTTGGTCGGCTGCATAAAATGAGACCGTCGCCTCTCCTTTTTCATTAGTAACAATATTAGGTTTCCAATAAATGGTTGAGCGAATATCAATTCCTGTTGTATCCTTCCCGGAGTATCTGGGACTATAAAACTTTCCGGGCAGCGAAAAAGCGAGCGGCTTATACAAATACGTTCCTGGAGTCCGTTTCATAAAAGGCCCCCTGCCATTTCGGGTGGTGATCTCTATGTAGGAATAATCTATCCCTGAAGCCCCTCCTACTCCGGTCAATCCGCCTTTCCCGCGAAAAAAGGTTTCGGCCTGACTTAAAAACTTACCGTTATATTTTGCATTAAAGGATGCATTATACATGACTTCTATTCCTTTCACATCTTCTGCCCTGAAATATTCCAGGTTGGTTTTTATATGTAAATAGCGTTCCTGCAGGCCTTCCGATGAGTCATCGGCCGGCCCCATCAGCTGCCAGTATTCATAACTTTGATCCAGATCTATTCCATCCATGATAATTTTAACCAATTGATTTTTAAGCATCAGCCCAAACTTTCTTATTTTAGATGGTGGATATATATAGCTACCGGTAGCCAAACCGGGCACCCGTTCTATCAGCAAATCATACAAGGATTTTTTACCTTCTCTTAACAGGTCTTTTTCTGTTAGCACCTGATCGGCCCTGCCTTCCCCGTTCAAATTGTGGGAGCCTCTTACAATTTTTTTTGCCTCAATGTTTACCTCGTCCAATAACCTGCCACTCACTTTATCCTGCTGTTGCTTTAGCGATATGATTTTTCTGGTTTTTTGTACAAAGCTTGTATCATTTACAGCAGCTTCCATTGAATAATTTACTGGCAAAGTACGGAATGCTGGCGGTCCCCATTCATCCAGTTCCAGGTTTACTAAGAAATTTTTACCCTTTTTATTGGTGGCCTGTATTTTATAAACCGCTGTATCAGAAATGGGGATATTTTTAAATACAAACCTCCCGTCTGCTTCCGCAACAGTATCCATAAACAGCAGTGGCTTTTGCGAAAATAAGCTAATTTTAGCGCCGCCCACACCTGCAAAAGTTGAATTTACCCTTCCAGTGATCATAAACTCTGGTTCGGCCTTATACCTGGGTTCTTTTTTCTGCTGCAGATCTTTCCAGTTATAGCCTACCCAGCCCTCAGCCAAAATCAAGCTATCCAGTGCAAGCTGTGCAGCAGCTGTGCCATTGGTATAGTCATCAGCATCTTTAATTTGGTTTTTCAATTCTGAGGACAAGAACATATAGTGATTTATATCCCCTTTTTTTGGATGACGATGTTCAACTTGACCATCATCTGTTACCGCCAATGAAAAACTCCCCTGTACCGGCTCATTGTTTTTGTCAATAACCCTGAGGTGTAAGGTGATGCTATCCCTTCTTTTATATTCGGTACGGTCTGTGCTGATGTTAATTGTGAGCTGATCCTGCTGGTCAATATAAATCATTCTTTCATTAATGGATTGCAGGTTTCTATTCATAAGTGTAAAGCGGGCTATACCTGTTGGAAATAGTGCTTTCTCTATAACATTTACCACTTTCCCATTTTTCAGATCAACCGGAACGGCATAGCAAATTACCCCTCTGGACTGACCGATGAGATAATAACCGAACAGATTCCTGGCCTCCCCTTCGGCGGTTATGGTAATCGCTAAGCTGGTTTCCCCAGGTGATTTTTTTATCGCTAAACCAGTATTTTTATGAATACTGCCACGGGTTACGTCGCTTTTAACCGGCGTTTTCAAGACTTTAGCGGTACCAGGCAGCTGACCATTATTGATATAGATATTGGTCGTATAGGCAGCGTCTTCGCCAAAATTAAGCATCCACGTTGTATAAGCACGAAGCAAATAATTTCCCGTTGGCAGGTCTTTTCCATCTAAGCTGATGTTGCCCCATCCCAAGCCATATCTGGCCGGAAACCTTATTCTTTTTAATACCTGATTTTCACGACTAACAAGCTCGATATAAAATATACCACTTTTTTCTGAGGGTAGTAAATAAGGTCCTTCAAATAAATAAGCTTTAAACCAAAGGGTATCACCCACAGAATAATTTGACTTGTCGAGATGCAGATATATTTTTTCTACAGGCATGTTTTGCCGAATGGTGTCCATTAATTCCTTTACCTGTTTCGTCTGGTTGATCGGAAAGGGCTGGGCCTGAGCCTCAATTGTTGTGCTGAAAAACAGAACCACAAATAAAACAGCTAGACTAAAAGATAGTCCCGCGCTTTCTTCTCGTTTCATTTATGTAAGTTTTTCTACCCTGTATGTCATTTGCTATATCCATTAAAAGTACAAACAATTTTTTTGAAAGTGCCTTTTCTGCTCCGGTATAGGAAATATCATTTTTAAAGACATGAGTGCTTTCTCCCAGTGCCGAAGCTGCTACTGTTAAATTGTATTTGCCACTAAACTCAATACGGTTGAGATTGATCACACCGGTAAAAACATAAGCCGCTTTGCCCCCTTCGACAATCGAATCTCCGGTTGAAACGATAGCCAACTTTCGGTTTATGCTTACCTGGTAGCCTCTTTTTACCAGCGCGGTTTGCAAAAGGAACAGATTTTGGTTGACAGATTTGTCATTTTCGATCAAGAGCTTGTTCACACCTTTGAAAAGTACCGAATCCGATACCTGTTTTTTTATAGGGTTCTTTTTCGCGGGCCCTGCAGTTTTTTTGACCTGGCACAACCCGATAACCGGCATCAATAGCAGGAAGAGCAACAGTGTTTTCATTTTTTATGTTCTTAATTTCAGCGATTGCGCATTGGCCCCTCCACTGTAAACTACTTTTGTCAAAGCCTTTCTGAACTCACCACCATCAATTGCGATCGCTTCGTTTGATTTCCCCTCCAGACTCAACAAAACCTTGCATTCACTTAACACCCTCGTTGCAGTAAATAACAGGTCCTTTGAATTGACTACTCTTAATAATGATGGAGCATCTGTACTGCCTTGTACGCTTAAGCCATTTATGGAAGCATCCTGTACATGATCAAAAACAATAGCTGGCCTGCAATCATTATTTTCAAACTCAAACCGTACATTTTGCAAGGTTAAGCCCTTTACATTCCTGGCGTACAAGCCATAGGCCGGGGGACCGCCAGGCGCAGCATCCCAGACACCAAAATATTCGGCAGCAATTTCTGGAACATCGTATTTAGCAGCCTGGGCTAATGTACCGCCCCCCGCATAGGTTACATGTACATCCGTAAAGCTGATGTTTTCGAGGTAGTGATCGCCCATGGCATTCAGGGTAATGCAGGAGTTCTTTTCCCCTTCCTTGATATTGAGGTCAAAATGGATATCGGGATGGGGTACAGGCATTGCAACTACAGATGCCCTGATCCCATTAAACGAAATGTTGCGGACAAAAGGCTTTCCTGCTGGTTGATTATTGCCCTGGTTACTATTAGATACACCGCTAAACCCGATCCCGATTGGCCCCGTCACATTTTTCATGATGATGTTAGAGAAGCTAAAATTCTCGATGCTCGCCCTGCCTGCACTGATTTTTATCGGGCAGCCATAAGTATCATAAATGAGACAATTAGAAACAGTAATGTTTTGAGACTCACCGCCGCCAAAACGAAATATAGACCATCGTGTACTGAAGCTGCAATTTGTGACGGTTACAAATTTATTGCTGCCAAATAAAGCGCAGGCATCGTCCTGACACTGTACGTCGCAATTGGTCATGTGTACATACTGACAGCTGTTGAAATGAAAACCATCATTGTTTTTATTTACACGATTATAAATCCTTACGCCATCGATGTATACCTGTTTGCATTGCAACAAACGCATACAATGGTAGGCGCTGGCCTGTAAAAAGGTGTCGTGCAGGCGGAGTTCGGTACATTGATAAAAAA
The DNA here is from genome assembly GCA_946478755.1 of uncultured Pedobacter sp. The sequence continues at coordinate 14,489 of CAMLDJ010000108.1, forward strand.
TAAACAGATGGGGACGATCGAAATTACCGTCAACTCCCTTTTGCCCCGGCCCGGTATTGTCTCCTTTTCCGTTATAAAATGCCAGTCCATTTCCATCGATTGTCCCTTTACCTTCAATACTTAACCTTTCTGCGTTTACCGCATACAGGAAGACAATGTTACCGTTTCCGGCCGGCACACCTTTACCGGCAGTATAATCCTCTCTTTTAGGGCTTCCCAGCAGTTTACTACCGGCAGATAAATGGAAGGTTACGTTAGATTTTAATTGTAGGGTGCCCGACATAAATATCCCTGCAGGAATGAATACAACGCCCCCCTCTGCTGCGCTACAAGCATCTATAGCCGCCTGTATCCCCGGGGTATCCAGTGTTTTTCCATCTCCTTTTGCCCCGAAATCCCTGACATCATAAATAGCTGTTTTAGCTGCCGTTTCGGGCATTTTGGCACTGATCACAGCAGCACCGGCCAGGGTTAAGGCCGGAACCGAAACCTGACCCAACCAGGCCCGACGTGAAAGTTGTTCTGATGATTTCCGATTGATCATTGCTTATTAAATTTAAGTGTCAATATGGCCTTTGGCGCTTCTATGATTTCTCCTGTTTCCTTGTCTTCGTATTTAATGTTCCTGTAATTCGCCGTCCATGCCATATTCGTTTCTGATGCTTCAGCGATTGTCCATATATGTGCATCAAAAATTGTTGCGCCGTAGAGTTCAATATAAATGATATTGCTTTCCTCTACGAGGTTATATTTTGAATCCAAAACCTCCGAACTGCGCGTTGCGATACTGACTTTCAAGTTTTTCATAAAGTTAATCTCGCCAGCAAGACTACTGTTGTCCAACACTTCTTCATACTCTTTTTGGCCAGACTGGTCATAATAACTTATTTTATTGGACGTCACCGACCATTTACCCATCAGGGTGTTGTTCATTTTTACAACCTGTGAATCATCTTTTTTGCACCCGATAACAGCTACTGCCATAAATGCGATCAATAACAATTTATTCATCATTCTTACTTAACAGGAAACATGCGAAGCATAACCACGCCATGCTGTGGAATCATTGCTTTATATTCATGTTCAAATATTCCCAGATCTTTCTGGCGCCATAAGTCGCGCACCTTGTATTTGCCTTTGATGCCCAGGTCAACCCATTTCACAGTCAGTTCCTTGCTTCCTGCATCTGCCAGATTAAATAAACCCGCAGCTTTACTACCATCTTCCATATCTTTTGCCATTACCCCAATCTCGCCTTCTTTTGCAACTACGGTAGCCTGTTTGCCTAGTGGATCCTGGTTTACAGCATTCACCTCATCGTTTGTAAGCAGACTTAAGGTAAACTCGTCCAGTTTTGAAATGTCATTTCCCAACAGCAGCGGCACTGCCATCAGACACCAGGCACTCATATGCGTGTATTGCTCGTCAGGGGTTAATTTAGAAGGCCACTTTTCTGCTGAATTCCAACCTACTACACCCAATATCATCATATCCGGATCATTCCAATGACCAGGACGGGCAAATTTCGCCCATTTGTCCTGTGTAAAAATCCGGCTTTTCATGCTTTTCCAGTTGTCTTTAATGTCGCCACCTGTTCGCCATGCATTAGATACCTTCGACACATCTTTAATGTTTTCGAAGGGAGTGCTGTTAGATAAACTATATACTACGTCACGTCCGCTTCCTCTGAGCGCATCATACATGGCCTTTGTTTCTGGTAGTTCAATCGGGTTCCAATCGTACTTCAGGTAATCAAATCCCCATTCGGCAAATTGCCGGGCATCATTGTCCCAGAAATGAAAGGTCCCTATGGCATAAGGAAGCTGTTTTTTGTTGCGCGGAATGTTTTCTTTTGTACGTTCAAATATTCCTCCAGTATTCATAGACGAGCCACCCGTACGGTGACCATACGATTCTACCCAAGGGGTTGAATAAGTGCCGATTTTAAGTCCAAGACCATGTACATCATCCACCAATTTCTGCATATCCGGAAACCGGCTGCTGTCTGGAAGTATTGCATGAT
>CAMLDJ010000109.1 GCA_946478755.1 uncultured Pedobacter sp.
GTTAAGATGACAGATCTTTTGAAACAGGTTCGGAGCTGCCAGGTTTGCCGGGATCAACTACCACACATACCTAAACCAGTAGTTCAATTTCACGTACACGCGAAGATAATCATTATAGGGCAAGCGCCTGGAAGGCGCGTTCATGAGACTGGTATTCCATGGAACGATGCAAGTGGCAGGAAATTACGTGATTGGCTGGGGGTAACCGATGAGGAATTTTATAATCCTCATCTTTTTTCAATTTTGCCGATGGCGTTTTGTTATCCGGGGAAGGGAAAATCAGGAGATCTCCCGCCAATGCCGGAATGCGCAAGATTATGGCATTCGCGTTTTTTTAGTGAGGTCAGTTCCGATGCATTGATCCTTCTGGTTGGGCAATATTCACAGCGTTATTACTTAAAAGGTACCTTCAAAGGGAACCTCACCGATACGGTAAAAGGCTATAGTGAATATCTTCCCCGATATTTTCCTTTGCCGCATCCTTCCCCGCGGAATCAGTACTGGCTCAAAGTTAACCCATGGTTTTCCAGGGATGTTTTACCCGATCTTAAAACGGTCGTTCAGGACTTACTAGCTAATCAGCTGCATGGTCAAGATTGAGTTGACCTTGGTTTGAGCCTGCATCGGCATAATTTTCAATGAACCATCTTACAGCAAGGTTCCGGTTGATAGTTAGATTTAGATATCCGTATTCCTTTTCACATCATTATAGCTTATAAGTATCAATGATTGACTAAAATATATTTTCCAGATAGGGCAAAAGCCCTTAGCTTTGGCAAAACAAAAGAATCAAGATGGGATCAGATTACTCAAAAAAGGCGACCAACGAAGAGATCAGGATTAGATTTGATAACGATGTTGCCCGTTTTTCAAACCTGGAATCAGGGCAACAAACCACCATTGACGCTCCTTTAACGATGGAATTATGTACCGAGGCTGCAAAATATGTCAATCCAAATGCCACAGAACTGCTGGACATCGGCTGTGGTGCGGGGAACTATACGTTAAAGATGCTGAGTAAACTACCAGGTCTAGACTGCACACTGAATGACCTCAGCTTGCCTATTCTGGAAAAAGCGAAAGAAAGAACAGCTTTACAGACCAAAGGAAATATCACCATTATACAGGACGATATGAGGAATCTGGATCTCGCCGATAATTACTATGATATTGTACTTGCCGCTGCAACATTACATCATTTGCGTGATGATGCCGATTGGGAACTTGTTTTCAGTAAAATATTCAGGACCTTAAAACCGGGAGGTAGCTTGTGGATCTCTGATCTGATCACACACGATGCCGATCCAGTCAACAGGGTTTTCCACGATAAGTATGGTGAATATCTGGAAACATTAGGTGGTAAAGAATACCGGCAAAAGGTATTTGACTACATTGCTTATGAAGACAGTCCACGCTCCTTAGATTTTCAGCTTGCTTTATTAAAGAGAGTTGGATTTCGTTTTACTGAAATACTGCACAAAAATTCTTTTTTTGCTGCGTTTGGAGCTATAAAATAACCTGAATTTATAGGTCAGTAACCGGTTCTTCCGGTTGCTGCCGATCTCTCTTGGCGATATTAGCCATCACGTAATTTACAACCAGGTCGCACCTGATCAAATTAAACTCATAAAGTTGTCCGGGTTGCCAATAACCGCTTAACGCTGTGCGTAGCATTTCTTTTGCACGGTTTAGCCGGATTTTAACATTGGATTCTCCTAAATTAAGTGCCTCCATGGTCTGACTCGTACTCATTCCCTGGACTTCCCGCATTACAAATACCATTCTATATTTCTCCGGTAACGTGCTTACTGCTTCTTCCAGGATTACTTTCAATTCTTTGGTCATCAATTTATCCAAAGGGGTCTGGGTATGCTGATCACTATAGTTTGTCTCCATTAGCGTTTTCTCCCGTTTTAATTTTCTCTTCTTATATAATAAACTCTCATTTATCAATATCCTGGTGAGCCAGGTGCCGAAGCTAGATTGTTGCTTGAAGCCAGCCAGTTGCCGGTAGGCATTCAGATATGCAGTTTGCATGACATCCTGCGCCGCTGCATCGTCATTAATAATGGCCATACTGATCCGATAAAGCTGTTGATTGAACTTTCGTATAAGTAGTTCATATAGTTGCTTTTGGCCGCCTAATATCTGTAAAACTATTTCTTCATCGCTTAAGGTACTGGTCATAGGCCATATCAATTTATTATTAATAGAGTATTGTAAAATTAAAAGGTTACAAATTCCTGCTAAAGGAAAGTATAACCTTTTCTACTAATGGCCGCTAAGAAAGAATTTTTCTGATCAGGATCAAGCCGGTTTTGTTTTATCCATTAATCTCCGGCTTCTGATCATAAATTTTATCCTTTGCCTCCTCAGTGATAAATTTATCCCAGCTTCCTGGTTTTCTTTATGATATATCTTATAACCCTGTAGAACATCCTTATAACTGAGCACGCCAACAATCACCTTTGGATCCGAGGAAGCGTACACCGGTAAAAACTCTTCACCAGTGGAAGCCATTAACTCCACAGCTCTAAAAAGCATGTCACTATCCTTTAGCAAAGGCAATGCCTTCTCTATCAGTGCTTCAATTGAATACGATTTAACCGCGGCTGCTGAATCTTTTCCAAGTACCTGTGCAATTGTTATTCTCTTTAATACATCAGGTTCATATGCATCGGGGGTAAACACACCTCTTCTGGCAATCTTTTCGGTCATAATGGTGTTTTCCATAAAGAAAAAGGAAACCAGATAGGAGGCAGTACATGCACCCAATAGCGGAAGTAAGGCATGAGACTGCATGGTGGCCTCCAGAGCGAAAGTAATGCTGGTCAGATAAGCTCTGGAAGCACCTGCAAACATGGAAGACATTCCGATAAGCGCTGCCATGGGGATGCTGATCCCTGAATCTGGAAAGAAGGCTAGGGTCAGGCTGCCAAAGACAGCCCCTGCAGCGCCACCAATCGTTAAAAGCGGGGCCAGCGTACCGCCGGAAGTACCACTACCAAGCGCGATTGCCCAGGAAAGAAATTTAAAAAAGCACAAAGTAAGCATCAGGGTCAGTGGTACCTGCCCGGAGAGCATACTTGTAATATTGTCATAACCGACACCTAGGGTATGGGGGAAAAAATAACCGATCACACCTACGGCAAGGCCGCCAATTGCAGGCCACCACATCCAGTGGACAGGCAGCTTCTCAAAGCTATCTTCTACCCAGTAAACGATTTTTGTGAGGCCTAAAGAAAGGAAACCCATGCCTATACCTATGGCACTGTAAATACCCAATGCTAAATTTGTAGGGTTTTCCAGATCTGGCATCGGGAAAACGGGACCTGTTTCGAAAAGCAGCTGATGTCCTGCAGCGCCCGTTATACAAGCTAGCGCCACGGGTAATATCGCCTTTGGTGAAAATTCAAACAACAATAATTCTATAGCCAGGAAAACAGCCGCGATGGGGGTGCCAAATATCGCCGACATCCCTGCGGTAGCACCAGCGGCGAGGATGATCTTGCGCTCATTAGAGGTAATTTTGAACATTTGGCCTATCGTTGATCCCAATGCTCCACCGGTGGCAATAATTGGTCCTTCTGCGCCAAATGGCCCGCCAGAACCAATGGCTATGGCAGATGATATTGGCTTTAAAAAGGCAATAGATGGTTTTATTTTACTTTGGTTGGTCAGAATTTGCTCCATTGCCTCAGGGATACCATGCCCCCTTATGGCTTTTGAACCATACAAAGCCATAAGTCCCACTAAAAGTCCCCCAACTGCGGGCAGAACAATCACAAATAGTCCCATATGGTTGTCTGCCGGACTATGAAAACTAAAATCAAAATTACCGTAAAAGCAGATATTGGTTACCAGGTTAATCAATAAAACCAGGAATTTGGCAATCAAACTGATGATGATAGCTACAGCAACACATAAAGTGGATATCTGTAATAGACGCTTTTTTAAAAATCTGGAATTCCCTGAATTTCTTTTGTCTGCCGTAAGAGGTAAAGATGGGGAAATTGGAATTCCTGTTTGTCCGTGTAGGCTCATGGTCTCGATAAAATGATGGGTATTAAAACTGGCGCAAAGGTAACATTTTTAAAACATTTATTCAGTAAAATATTGTTAATTTAATATATTTTATAGTTCTCGTAGTTTATTATGCGTAACTTATATAATTTTAGCAATGTTTATCGTCTTGACTTGGATAAATTGTGCGGTCAAGGTATTGTAGTAAATATTGCATATTTGAGGAATGAAAGATTGCGGAAATGTGTGTGACCTTAAAAGTTGTTTCTTATGCCAGCTCTGCCTACGGGAATGGTTGCCTGCGCTTTCCGTTGAAAAACGGAACTTTGAAGTAAAAAAAGGGGAACAGTTATTTAAGGAAGGGGATGTCGTAAAGGGAATTTACTTTGTATACAAAGGCAGTTTCAAGGTTCATAAAAGATGGGATAAAGAAAAAGAACTCATCATCCGTTTTGCAAGACCTGGAGATATCATTGGCCACCTGGGTTTAGGAAAACGACCTTTATACCCCGTTTCGGCAACTGCCTTGGAGCCAGCCATAGTTTGTTACCTGGCGACCGATTTTTTTGAAACGACCTTAAAAGTAAATACTGGCCTTACTTATCAGCTCATGATGTTTTTTGCAAATGAATTGCAGGAATCCCAAAGAAGCATGCGCGATCTGGCGCACATGTCTGTTAAGGCACGTATCGCACAGGCGTTTGTTTCCCTGCAGCAACAATTTGGTGTCGACGAAAACGGTTTTATAAATGTGGAAATCAGTCGACAGGATATTTCTTCATTCGCAGGCACTACCTACGAAACTTTGTTTAAAGTTCTGAACGAATTTGCGACGCAGAAGATTTTGACTTTAACGGGCAGGAAGATCTATATCATTGATCCAGTTAAATTGTCACAAATTATTACCAACGAGGTCGTTTAATTGATCGTCGAAAGAGGATTTCATAAAGTAAGCTCAGCCAATCCTCAAATAGATAGGTATGACCGTGGGTTTATTCGTGCAATCAGATCAAATTCTTCTTCAGTCAGTCCACCGATTGTATCTGCTAAGATCTGTTTTTCTGATTTGTTGCTGCGCACTACATAAAAATCTGTTCCAAATAACACCCTTGTTCTTAATTTCGTGTTGCCTTTAGCCAGGGTTCTTTTTAATAGCGAATGTATCGCGTTGTTGTGTGCTATATAGCTGATGTCACTGTATACGTTTGGAAATTGAATCATCATACTGCAGATAATGGAGTACCAATCGGTGTATTTCCACAGTTGTTCTATTTTTCCGGGCCGTTTATTTCCGTTTTTGTCTGTGAGAAATCTGATCCCAACGTCCTGATTTTTGATGATCTGAGTGCTGTAATTATCCCTGTCAAGCTCAAAATACCTGTTCCATTCGTCATCTCCCCCAAAATGGGCAAAACAAATTTTTAAGTCAGACAGGTTCTTGTCCAGTGGCTGGCTCATACTTTTAAATCCGAATGCATTTTTTGTGACTATACTTATATTTTTTTGGCTTAACACCTCCTTTAACAGTTCTTGCTCTAAAAGGCATAAATAGTTGAGGGGCTGAGTAAAGTTGATACTAAAATCCTTATTACTCATTTCTGGTAATAGCAATGGTTTATATTTTTTATTTCCTGCTGACTGCTTAAAGATCGGATGCTGATCCCATGATACCTGTTTTTTACCTCTGTAAAAAATTGTTCCTTTGATACAATGCGTCATTATTGGGATACGGTTTTGGGCAGCATACAACCATAATAGCAATAAAGATTCATCAAATGGATAATAACCTAATGCGGGGTATATTTTAAAGCCGGAAAAACGATGGACCTCGATATATTCTTTGATCATACAGTCGTCCATTTGGATCTTTCCAGCATTGTCGACTATCAAATGACCGTTAACATCCACTTTAAATTTTAAAAAGGTATCGTCCGCTTTTATACGACGGGGATCGATAAATACAAAAGGAAAAACCGTATCTGGAAGGGCTTTTTTTAGCTTTTTAAGATCCTTCATTTGAGAAGCAAAATCTGATTTAACCTTACCTGCATCCATATACTCCATGTCCATCGGTAATATGATGAACGCGGTTCCAGCGGGATACTGATAGCTCAACCTTCTGAATATGCCTGCCTGTGTATTGTAAAACGCAAAACGCCCGATATTAAGGTAGCGCTTTGCCAGTTCCCTGGTTAGTTTTCCGGGCAATATATTAAAGAAGCGATATATTCTACTGAGGAGGAAAAATGCAACATTTCTCCCGGTCGGAAAAACCAACCATAAGATCAGGAACAGGAGCAGCTTGGAAAAAACACTTAAACCTTTCATAAATACCCCCCGTACCTCCAGCAAATTCAGCAGGTATGGAAGCCAGCCCAATGTTCCTGGATGAATAGACACGGATTCATAGAACCAATAAAAAACTTGTAAAATAAGCCAGATCCCAAATAGCCAGTAAAACAGATCGAGCAGAATATATCTTGAAATGGTAACCTTCGTTTTATATGCCAGTCGTGCTATTTTTTTATACCAGGGTTTGAACTGCCATTTATAGGGCCCTTTATACCAGCTGCGGAAGAGGAGAATAATTAATCTTAATGAAACCAGCCATTGTATAAAACCGGGCAAAAAAGTTTTCGCCAGATAGGGAGGGACATGATCACCAGTAAAAATATGAGTGTGACAATTGATAATCGGATCTTTCGCAACCATAATCTGAACTTTTGTTTAAAGATTTAATACCTTGACCTTACTTATATTTCAAACCCGGTAAGCTTAAGACAGCTGTCAGGCTTTAGCGTTTTCATATCAAGCAAGGTTAATGTTAATTATGTTGAATAAAGCGTTTGTTTTTAGCCGATTGGTATATTTAAATGTATGTAGATTTCTTTAAGGAAACAAATATTTGAGTTCATAGGATAATTTTTGTTTATGAAGGATAACCTTCTTTTTCACCTTTTTTTGAAACCAGCCATCCATAGGATTGTTTAAACATATAGCTCTAGATAAAATTATCAGTTTGGTAAGCATTTGTGTGTTAATAAATTCTGGAAATCATGATAAGCAATAAATTATTGTTCTTGATAGCAACGACTGGTATGCTATTTCAAAGTTGCCAGCCAACGAACAGGTCTGAGGAAATGGCTGACACAACCGCATCAAAAGACCATACTGTTGTGGATACCCCAAAGGCTCCTAATTCCGCAATATCAGAAAACGGGATTCAAACAAGCATGTTTATAGAAAAAGCCGCACTCGGCGGTATGATGGAGATCAATTTAGGCAGGCTTGCGTCGAAAAAATCACGTGACTTCCAAGTAAAAGATTTTGGAAAACTTATGGAGCAGGATCATACAAAGATTGCGACTTCGTTGAAGGAGCTTTCCTCAGCAAAGGGTTTGAAACTGCCAGTATCCTTATCAGAAGAAAATTTGCAGCAAATACAAAAAATGAGTAAAATGGCGACCGACCGATTTGAAAATGTGTATATGAAAATGATGGTAGAGGACCATAAAAAAGATGTGGAACTTTTTAAAAGCGCCGTTAATAGTACAGATACACTTATAGCCAATTTTGCCCGGAAATTTTTACCGATTTTAGAAAGCCATAGGGAAAAAGCTTTAAAAATTCGCGCGTATCTTAAAACTGAAGCCGATAAATCCTTAGTGCCGCTTCTACCTTAAAACAGATTCGCATTTACCTGGTCCGACAGTTCAATCCATACCGGCGCATGATCGCTGCTTTTTTCCCAGCCCCGCACATGACGGTCGACTCCGGCAGCAACAAGACGATCCTTAAGTTGCGGACTCAGTAAAAAATGATCAATTCGCAAACCGGCGTCGCGGGCGTAAGCGTTGCGGAAATAATCCCAAAAGGTATAGATCTTTTCATTGGGGTATAGTTTCCGCAAAGCATCGGTCCAGCCCTGGGCAACAATGGAATGGAACGCCTGTCTTACTTCCGGCTTGAATAAGGCATCATCTATCCATCGTTCCGGTTTGTATACATCCAGATCGGTTGGCATAACGTTGTAATCTCCCGTTAACACAACGGGTAAATCTTTTTCAAGCAGGTTTTTAGCGTGAGTGGCAAGACGTTCAAACCAGCGCAACTTGTAGTCGAATTTTGGTCCTGGAGTCGGATTGCCGTTTGGCAGATATAAACAGCCAATAAGAATCCCACCGACAATAGCTTCAATGTACCGACTGTGGACATCCTCAGTATCATCGTCCAGGCCGCGCCTGGTTTCTTTAATTTCAAGGTTATTTGCCAGAATGGCTACACCATTCCAGCTTTTTTGCCCATGCCATATGGCATTATAGCCGGCATCCTTTATTGCCTGCTCCGGGAATTTTTCCTGCGGGGCTTTTAATTCCTGCAGACAAACTACGTCAGGTTGTGTTTCTTTAAGCCAGCGAAGCAGTACCGGGAGACGTCCGTTAACGCCATTAACATTATAAGTTGTGATTTTCATATTTTTATTTGTTTTCTTATGTCTTCAAAATCGGCTGATTGAATAAATATAACAGCAGAAAGCGAAACATTGTTATCTTACTATGATTACTTGTGGTTAAAATTTCTCTTCCCATGAGAAACTTCATTGTAAGGTATAGCACGATAATCGTAAACGAATAAAAAAAGACAACATAATTTTTTTGTAAAACGTTCATAATTGTGTATGTTTATTTACGATCTGGCAAAAAACATAATCACTATGACACTTGCTAATCATATTCATGGGTTGTAATTGAAATGCTTTATTCAATACAGATAGCGGATGCTGTTGTAATTTTTTATCCTTAATTAAGTGAAATGAAAAAGATAATCAATGCCTTAATTGATAATGGATACGAATTGGTTACTTGCAGAGACCATTTGTATACTTTTGCCTGCGGATATGTAGTTGTCGTTGTTAATACGCATATGCTTACTGGTGGATATGCGCTTTCAGTGACTTTTTATAAGAGCAGTAGTCAAAAACTTAAGTGTCAGAAAATAACCTCTTTAACTGAATTATACAGTGTGATAAGGGCCGATAAGAAGTTGCATAAATCCGTTTAATTAAGAAACGGTTAAAAATTGTTCAACGGTAAAGGCCGGATCGTTGCATGAAGCTTATTTAAAATTATTTCCGGTCGACTTCAGATCCGTAAAGCCGGTTATATCAACCAGTGCTCCAGACACATGGTTGTTTGTAAGTTTTACACCGATAGGCTTAGCGCCCAGTGCGGTAATTGCATTTACGGGTGTTCCGATAACTGATTTATTGTTATTGCCAAATACAGCCACATTATTTACTGTTGCATGGTCAGTTCTGATGACAAATCCCAGGTCAGCGCCTGTTCCACCAGATGCGGCAGAAGCGTAAGCTATGGTATCGGCAGTGATGTTGATCATCTGATTCGCTGTGCCTGGACTGTATTTGGTATAACTAAACAGCGCAAACCTTTCTTTACTGGTACCCACTGTAAAATAATATTTATTTCTTTCAAAATCCAATTGATAGGTTGCTGCCCCGCTTTCAATACTAAGCCCTTTGGTAATCGTATTGGTGAAGGTATTGCCCTGGATCACCGCCTTCGCTTCATAATCTCCAAAAATATGGATACCGATGTCGCTTTTATTAATGCTATTGCCGTTGATCTCAGCCCTTCCAACACCGGGCATATTTTCGGGTATTGGAAAGGTATAATTAAGAATAATTCCGGTTGATGCCGGATTATTAGTCAGGGTATTATTCGTAACCGCAGTTCCATAATTGCCTCTGACTTCTATTGCATAAATCTGACTGTCGGAAATTTCATTGGCAATTACTTTAACATTACAGCCTACAGCAGAAATTGCAATACCATCGATTGATTGCTTCGGATCCTTCCCGGTACCCCTCACTTTATTTCCCTTAATTATGGTCCCATCAGTTTTGCCCCAATCTTCAATTCCCATCCGCCCGGCATTAATAATAGTATTGTTCAGTATCTGGCATCCAGTTGAATAATCGGTAGGATGGTTTCCATTTGCAGTTATGGCATTTGAATAGGTGTTATTCAGTGTATTACTCTCCACTATCGTTCCGTCAGCACCATTTTCTGCATATTTTATACCTAATGTACTTATTTTATTGTTTTTGATGGTGTTATTTGCCGACCCGGTACCACTTATCCATACGGCCTCCATTCCTTTTGCGAGATAGGGTAAATGAAAATCAAAAAGGTTGTTTTCGATAACGGTACTTTTACAATTTAGTAGATAAACACAGGCATTGTTCCAGTCGCTCCAGTTGTAAGCATGGTCTGATTGGCTGAAAGTAATTCCGCTGATGACCATTTGGTCGATAGCATTTCCAAAAAAACATCTGCCATTGCTACTCAATGTTCCAGACATATTATTTCCTGCTTTTATAACGGTTGCTGCTTCACCATAAATTTTTATTCCCGCCTTAAGATTCAGGGTTTGGTTTATAATATAGGTGCCGCTCTTTAAATAGATCTCTGAAGATTCATCGATTAATTTCTGGAGCGCCGCTGTATTGTCTGTTATGCCATCGCCCTTCAGCCCATAAGATTGAAAAGTTAAAGATTGCTTATCGGTTCCATTTTCAGGATTAACCGGCACTCCATAAACAGGGTTTGTATTTGCTTTATCGCAGGAAATTAAAATGAGAGACAAGACACAACTAAAGACCAAAACTTTATTCATAAAACATCATTTAACACTTCTTTTTCACAAACAAACGGTTATCGTGCCTAAATGGTATGACAGATTACTCAAAAACACCCTATATGGGGAACAATATTCCAGGTCTGATGTAAACTAAAAAATTTTTAAATAATAAATAAAACCAATTTGAATTGAAATGTGTAATAGGGGGTAAGTATAATCTTAGTAGCTAATTTTCAATCGTATTAAGAGTGCTAGTTTAATTTTTTAAAAAGTTCTGAATGAGATTAACTGTTGTTATTGCAAATTATTAATAATTCATTAAAATGTACAGAGAAAATAGAATTACCTCAAAGAAAACGTCACCCATCTTTATGCTAATTTTAACATCAGCCTTGATGTTAAGCTCCTGTGCTAACTCGAGAAAGACGGTATATTTCAATGATCAGCAGGATGCTATTTTAAAATCTGACAATATTCCTGCAAGAAATATAATTGGGCCAAATGATATTCTAAGCATTGCAGTAACCAGCTTAAATCCGACCGCGACCGAAATATTTAATAAACCCAATAATTCTTTTGTAAGCAGCACCAGTGTAAATGGGCTGAGTTTACAATCTCCGGGTTATCTGGTAAATGACGATGGAAATATTCAGTTTCCTGTACTGGGAGAATTGAAAATCAGCGGGCTGACCACCAATGAACTCCGGATAAAGATCACAGACGAATTAAAGAGCAGAAAGTTATTGGTTGACCCGATAGTCATAGTCAGGCAACTGAATTTCAAAGTAAGTATTCTTGGGGAAGTTGCACGGCCAACTGTGGTCAATGTTCCGAGTGAGAAGATATCTCTGCTTGAAGCGCTGGGCTTAGCTGGAGACATCACCATATACGGAAAAAAGGACAATGTTATGATTATCAGAGAAGAAGACGGCGTAAAAAAGATCAAGAGGATAAATTTGAATTCAAGTGAAGTTTTCAGCTCTGATTATTACTATCTGAAATCCAACGATATCGTGTACGTCGAGGCCAATAAAGCTAAAGTAGCAGGCTCCACAAGATCTACGCAACTTTTACCTATAATTCTCAGCGCACTGTCGTTTGGTGCGATAATTATTGACCGAGCAGTAAAATAACCTTATGAACCGGACATCATCAAAGGCTTCATCCGGCAATTGAACCGCTGCAGGCAGCTTGGAGACAATTAAAGACATATGTTATACCTGAAAAAACAAAAAACATCAAGAGATGAAACTGATCAGAAAAACTTCGGAACAAAGGGTGCCCGGTGAACCCAGAGGTAATATCATTTTCAAGCTATTGCCTTACTGGCCGCTTTTTTTGGGTTTATTAATTTTTTCAATCCTTTGTGCATGGCTCTATCTTCGGTTTACTGCTCCGGTTTATGAAGCGAAAGCCAGGATAATGATCAATGAAAAAAAAGGAGCGGATAACACGAATATTACGGACCCAATTGAAACAGTGATACCCAAAAAAACCATCGATAACGAGAGGGAAATAATCACTTCCAGTCCCATCTTATATCAGGTTGTAAATGAGTTGGGGTTATATGCACCTGTATTTGAAGACCATGTGCTCTCTAAAGCGTTGTTATATAACAGTTCTCCTCTCCAGATTATTGTAAAAGAGCCCGAAAAGATAAAAGGGAAAGATAGAATAAACTTCTCCTGTACACTACAGGCCATAAAAATGGACCACAAAATGTATCCGTTTAATACCTGGGTACAAACGCCTTACGGGAACATCATGTTTAAGCAAAAAAAAACAACCAAAAAATTCAGTGTCCTTAACTTTTCATTTTCATTAATTCCGCCAAAAAAAATAGTACGAAGACTTGCAGAGCGCCTTAAAGTAACGGAGGCAAATAAGCTTTCTACGATTCTAAATGTTACGGTCCTTGACGAAGATCCGGTTCGGGCCGAGGATATATTAAACCAAGTACTTAAAGCATATAGTTCTTATGAAATTAATGAGCAAAACAGGCTGGCTGCAAACACGCAGGATTTTATTACGCAACGTCTGGCTGCTGTTCAAGACGAGTTGAGTGATATTGAACGTAGACTGGAAGATTATCGTTCAAGCCGGGGTGCCGTTGATGTAGGTGCTCAGGGAAAATTGTACCTGGAGAATGTGAGCACAAATGATCAAAAGATTGGGGAGATAAATATGCAGCTCTCGGTATTAAATCAGATTGAAAGATACGTGAGATCAAAAGACTTTAGTGGTGGGATTGTCCCTTCAACAGTAGGCATCAGCGATCCTGGATTGACACAAATGGTAAAGGATATTTATGAGTTGCAGTTAAATGCAGAAAGTCTGCGAAAAACTACCGGAGAGAATAATCCATTACTGGTTTCTCATAATGATCAGATCGCAAAAATAAAACCGCAGATCATCCAGAACCTGCAGAATCAAAGAAGCAGTCTCACTGCCAGCCGAAATAACTTGTCAGCTACGACAAACAATTATTCATCCGCATTGCAGGCTATGCCTGAAACGGAACGGAACCTGGTAGACATTAACAGACAACAGCAAATAAAGAGTGGTATCTATACTTTTCTCCTGCAAAAAAAGGAGGAAACCGCATTGTCATATATTGCCAATGGGTCGGGCAGCAAAATTGTTAGTAGTGCTGAATCCTCGGAATTTCCGGTAAGCCCGAAAAAGAAGATGGTTTATCTTGCTGCCCTTTTTGGAGCAGGCATTATAGGAATTGGATTTGTGTCCCTGAAAGAAGGAATGACCAGAAACATTATGTTTCAAAGAGATATCGAAGCATTAACCACCCTGCCCGTTATTGCGGAAATTGCGGCAAACACTGCTAATAAATATATCGTAACGGGCGCTAAACAGCGGACTTTAATTGCAGAGCAATTCCGTAGCCTTAGAACAACTTTACACTACATTGGCATCAGCACCATGAAGAAAAAGATCATGGTCACTTCCGCGATTACCGGTGAAGGGAAGAGCTTTATTGCATCCAACCTGGCTATAACGCTGGCAATGACGGGTAAAAAGGTTGCTTTATTAGATTTTGATTTAAATAACCCATCCATACACCGTAAGTTCAATAAGAAACAAACTCTGGGAATTACGGACTATCTGCAGGGCAGGGTTGAAGCCGGGCACATCATGATACCATCGGGAGTAAATGAAAATTTATCCATTTTGCTAACCGGGGATTTGCCTGAGGATCCTGCAGAGCTGATCATGAATGGTAAAGCAGAAGAATTAATGAATTATCTGGACGTGGAATTTGACTACATTATAGTTGATGCTCCGCCCGTTGGGCCCGTGTCAGATGCTTATATATTGGCTGCCTTATGCGATGCTACGCTGTTTGTAGTTCGGCATGGGTATACCCCTAAAGCTTTTGTCGAAAGAATTGACGAAAACATCAAATTAAACAATTTGCCCAATCCGGCTATCGTGTTTAATGCGGTGTCACAAAGGGGATTCGGTAACAATAGCTATGGTTATGGTTATGGATCAGGAATGGTTTATGGGAAGAATTACGATCAGAAAAGAATCGGTACAGAAAGTAAAAACTAATGGATACTAAGGTTTTAAGGTGGAATTTTATTTTTCAGTATGGATACGTTATTACTAACATTATAAATTCCATCATCCTGCTGCCCTTGTATTTGAAGCGGATTGACTCCTCGACCCTGGGCTTATGGCTTGCAACAGGGAATATACTAGCTTGGATGACATTGGCAGATCCCGGAGTTGGTGATGTACTCCAACAGAAAATTGCACAACTCCGCGGGCAGAAGGAACACATTAATATTGGTTTGACAATAGGCTCGGGATTAATCGCATCAATAGCTATCCTGGTCATTTCAATCATTGCTGGTTTTGGTTTTTATTTGCTGACAGGCAGCATCATCGACAAAGATGTGTCTAAGTACGATGGCTTGCAGGCCGCGTTGTTGATCTCTATAATTGCGACAGGAATGTCGCTCGTTTCCTTCAGCTTGTCGGGAATCAATCAGGGGCTTCACAACTCAGGTCCGGTAGCCATAAGTTCCTTAACAGGCAATTTTCTGTTCCTTTTTGCCAATATATCATTATTGTTTGCAGGCTTTGGAGTAATTTCAATCGCCATTGCCAATTTATGTCGAGCGCTCTATATTAATGTATTCAACTTTTCCGCCCTTCAAATCGCACTAAAAAGAGAAAAGATAAAGATCATTTTTGAAATGCGCCATTTTAAAAATTTCATAAAGATCTTTTCGTTTACCTCCATTTCCAGAATTATTGGCGGTTTGTCTGCAAGCATGGACATGATCGTTCTTGCACGATTTATTGCCCCTGCAATGGTCACCGTTTTTGAGATTAATAAACGCCCCATACAGATGACACAGTCGCTGATCGGCAGACATTCTGTTGCATTAATGCCACTGGTTTCGCATGCCAAGGGTATGGGGGATAAGGAGGGAATTAAAAGTCTGATCAGTACCCAATTTAAATATTATGTATATGCAGCGATCTTTATTGCTATTTGTTTCTGTCTTAATTACCATAGCCTGATCACCGCATGGACAGGAAAAGGAAAATATGCGGGTGATGAGATCGTGTTCTTGTTGATTGCCAATTTCTTTTTCGGTTTAATCGGTTATTTTATGTCTAATATGGGTTATGCGCTGGGGGATATTAAAGTAAACAGTTTCATTAACATCACCAAAGGAATTATCGCCGCAGTTCTATTTTATATGGTAACCAGCTCTTATGGAATTGCGGGGCTCCTTGTGGTCATGTTAAGCGTGAATATTTGCATTGATTTTGTTTTTTTTACCTACCGGTTGCATAGGCTTGGTTATCTAAACACAATATATATGCGTAGGTCTATAGGTGTTTGGGCTATAATCGCAGCCTCCGCTGCGCTTATCGGCTGGATAGTCAGGTATTGCGTTGACATGATGCTTCCGGCAGACCTTCATGTCACCCGAATCCTGTTAAATGGTCTTAGTTTTACCATGTTTTTCGCTGGGCTGGTACTCCTTTTTGATCTCGAAATCAGAAATGAAATATTTAATAGACGCTTTTCTAAATTCAAGATCAACTTTCCTAAACAAACTGCATTAAATGAATCTTAATCTATGGCTAAATTAGTTGTTATGCTTCGGGTAAAAGACGGGATGTTCTTTGCAAAAGAATGGCTGGCCTGCTTTGAGAAACTTGCTGATGAAATCGTTGTGCTCGACAATGGATCAACAGATGGAACTTATGAAATATTAACGGCCCATCAAAAAGTAGTTGATATTGTTCGGACAGAGGGATACAATGAGGGGCGTGATAAAAATTTGCTGTATGAGCGGCTCCGTTTGCGTCATCCAGACTGGTGTTTATGGGTGGACATTGACGAAATCTTTGAGCCAGGCTTAACCCGCGCACATTTTGATCAATTAATGAGCAGCAAATACTACAATAAATTTGCTTTCAGAAGATTTCATTTCATTGACAGGGAACACTTTGCGGGATCATGGTACAGATTAAGTTATTCTGCAGGACATGACCGTATCATGTGGAGAGAAAATCCT
>CAMLDJ010000110.1 GCA_946478755.1 uncultured Pedobacter sp.
AGGCATAATTTATCGCACAACTGGACAAGGGTTCGAACCCCTTCGGCTCCACAAAGGCCTTTGAGATTATCTCAGAGGCCTTTTATTTATAGAATTCTCAACTGTCTTACATCTCGAAAATGCGGACAGATTACTTCACAAGTGTTTATCAGGCTAAATATTGCCACAACCCCGACCTAAGGTCTAACCAGGGTATAATTGGTTTGCAAAAAGTCAGTCTGAAATCCCATTCTTTTGTAGATCCCCTCGCCCATAGCAGAAGCTTGCAGAAAAGCATGGCTTAAGCCATCCTCAATGGCTTGATTTAAAATAAAAGCCATCGCTTCGTCGGCAAATCCTCTTTTCCGAAATTCAGGAATCACACCTACACCATGGATGCCGATCTCATTTCCAGATTGAAAGGTCATAACCGTCCCAATTGGCCGCTTTCCAAGGTAGATCAGGTAGAATTGGATATGCTCTTTCGTTTCCATCAGGATCTGCGGACTGATCTGATAACCGAAGGACTGTGGATAAATCTCCGCCCAGGTTATTTCCTGATCCCAGTCAGTAACCCGTTTCAGATGAATGTTGCGTTTATTTTCAAATTTCTCCTGAAGTGCCAGCGACATGCCGATCTGTTCAGACTTTTTGGTAAATCCGCTTTTTTCAATGAACAGCAAATCAGGGCTGGCAAAATCATCCCAATAAGAAAATGATAAGGGGGTGGCTGAAGAATTGATCAGCTCCTTTACCCTATTTAATAACGATTCATTCCGTGTTTGTTTAAGCCAGATGCGATTTGGCCAGTCTGAGTTTGGAACCCGGCTATACCCCAGTTCATCGTCCGCAAAGAAGCCCTGAAATGGCCAGCTGGCTGACTCCCATAAAGCGCTTAAGTTCTTGATATTTGATTGTACTAACTCATTCATCTTCGTTTATTTTGAATTGATTAAAATGATCCCAACAAGCATCGCCACAGCGCCAATTAATTTCTTCCAGGTAATCGGCTCCATTGGTAAATTCAGCCATCCGAAATGCGTAGCAATCATTGAAAATATCAGTTGTCCACACAAGCCCAGCGAAATCATCCTCGAAATTCCCAATTTTGGAATGCTGTATAAGTACAGGGTAATGCCCATCATACTAAACAGTCCGCCAATAAACCATAAATACCAGGGAACTTGTTTGATAAGATTTATACCCGGTAATTCCTTCGAAAAAGCCAGTAGAAAAACAGCCGCAAATACGGCGCTGCTTAGAGATGTGGAAACGGATGCCAATAAGGGTTTTCGAATGACAACACCCAAATGGGCATTAAAACCTGCCTGGATAGCTAAAAATATCCCTCCTAAAAATGCGGTAACTGCAACCAATTGTTGATTCATAAACCAAAGGTAAACACCGATTTTCCTATCAGCCTTTACATATGTCGATTTGTTCTTTTTATTTCAAATCTTTCCGTATACGGCTCAGTTGGGTTGGCGTTATGCCTAAATGAGAAGCGATATGCTGCAAGGGGATCCTTTTGTCAATATTTGGATGTATGTCTAAGAGCTTCAGATACCGTGTTGTCGCATTTTCCATGACCAATGAAATTTCGCGTTTCTCTTTGTCTATGACCCAGTTTTTTTCGAGATAGGCGATATAAAAATTCTTAAGGTCATCATGGCTATTCACCAGCTCTTTATATTTTTTGTCGTCTATCACCATGACAATGCTTTCCTCAACGGCCTGTAGTATAAACTGAGAGGGTGTATTTAAGAGGGCCGACACTACAGAGCCTGCGAAATCTCCTTCCAAAAAAATGTTCTTGTTATAGGTATTCGCATTTTCATCAATAAAAAAAGCAATAACTGCCCCTTTGCAAATAAAAAAACGTTCCCTGGCAATCCGTCCTTCCATCAATAAAATCTCATCCTTCTGATATACCTGGAACCTGACAAGAGATTTAACCAATAGCAACGATTCCTCAGAAACCGGATAATAGGCTAAGATCTTTTCCTTTAAGTCAGCCAAATATTTTTCTTCGTCTATCACTGTGCCTTTTTTATAGTGAGATTATGCATAGCAATAAAATTAATAAAATCTTATTCATATATACTATCCTTTAAAAAAGCCATTCGGCTCACAAAAACCTGATCAGCAACTGCTAATCAGGTTTTTTTATGTATAAGTCCCTTAGTTATTTATTTGATTAGTTGTATCTCGGCGATTACCGGCAAATGATCGGAAGCATAGGTTTCGCTGACAGTAAGGTAATTTAGGACATTGAATTTTGTGAATGGGCGCATCAATAGATAATCGAGCGTTGAAGCCGGTTTTTGTGCAGAAAAGGTAAGGGGGCAGGACGATTTGCATCCCCAGCCGAGCTCTTGTCTCAACAGCGACATGGTTGCCGATGTGGGTGTAGCATTGAAATCGCCGCCTATGATAAGCGGAAGAGTCAATGTTTTTACTATTTTATTGATTTCGCCTGCCTGTAACAGCCGGTTGTCTTCCGCGCTGAGGTGATCCAGATGGGTGGAGGCAAATTGAAAACGCTGACCTTCTTTTTCGACTGTAACCAGGGCCACTGAACGAGTTTCACCGCCCTGCTTGGTGGTTACGGGAAGTTCGTAGCGCTGTGTTTCAATAAAAGGCAATCGGGAAAGTACCGCATCACCAAATTGTCCGCCATCATAATCGATCGCTCTGGTATAGAAATAGTTCATCCCCGTCAGCCGTGCCAGCTCTTTTGCCTGGTCTAGCGTATTTCCCGAACGGTTGGTATTCACATCGACTTCCTGCAGGGCTACCAGATCCAGGTTTTGGGCTTTGATAACATTGGCTATGGCGGAAAGGTCTACCGTTCCGGCCGGTTTTGATGGTGGGTTTCCAATATGAATGTTGTAGGTCATGACTTTTATCACCACCCCATCAGTCGCCGGTGGTGGCGCCGGTATTTCGCCGGATTTGCCTTTACCACACGACATTATTGTAAGGAAAACACAAGTGCTTAACAGAAAAGGGATAATAAGTATTTTTTTCATATCGACTTTAATTTGAGTTTCCATACCTACCAGCCACTCGGTTGTACTAAATTTGGATTCAGGTCTTTCTGGGCCAGGGGCACCGGCCAGCGGTAGTTTTTCGGATCAGAAAACTTACGTCCGGAATTAATGATCAAATAGCCCTCTGCATCTGTAGGAATTGTAGCGATGTACACCTGGTTGTAAGAAGGAACGAGGCTTTTCTTGATGCCTTTTACATCCTCAGCGAGGAGGCTTCCTTGCTTCCAGCGCAGAATATCGAAATACCGGTGTCCCTCCAGAGCGAGCTCTATGCGGCGTTCGCGCCTGATTTCCGTACGCAGGTCCATACCCCAGGCACTTAGGTCACTAAGTTTCATATGCACCATCCCTACCCTGGTGCGCAACTTGTTGATGGTATTATCGAGGTCGGCTTGAGTAAGGGTACCCTGCTCCATGCGAGCTTCGGCGTAAGTCAATAAGATCTCGGCGTAGCGTAAAAGATGAATATCATTTGAATCGCGGTTGTAAACACCTACAGCGGTAGTTTCTACATACTTAACATTGTAATAGCCGGTTCCCGTAACTGTACCTTTCTTGTCGGCATCCCATTTGGGCAGATTATAGATGGCGCCCGGGCTGGCGTCCTGATCGCCATCGTCCTTGCCTTCCCAGGCGGTACCTGGACTTAAGACAGTCTGAATCATGCGCGGATCCCGGTTTTTAAACAGAGCGGCATAGGTAGATTCATCGTACAAAGGCGATTCGCTGATCGGCCGACCATCAGTGCACAGGTAAGCATCTACCAGTGATTTGGTAATACTGAAACGCGATACCTGATCGGGCACCCAGCTCTCGCGGCTAAGGTTGTGCTCCGATACGCCAGCCAGGTATGGGCGCGCAAGGATGGTCTCTTTATTGGCCGTATTAGTAATTTTGCCTTTGTAGGTAAACAGTTCGCGATAACTGGTGGCTGTGTTTCCGTTGGAGTATAAATTGTAGACGCCGAGATCCATGACGGCTTTGGCAGCGGCTTCGGCCACATTCCATTTCTCGAAGAACAGGGCAACTTTCGCTTTCCAGCCGAGGGCGGCGCCTCTGGTGATCCTTCCCGAATCTACAGCTGTGTAGCTGGGCGGCAGTCCCGGAGCGGCTTTATCCAATTCAGACAAAATGAAGTCGACCACTTCGGCACGCGCGTTTTGTGATGCCATCAATTCTGGATCGCCGATATTCAGCGTTTTGGTAATCAAAGGTACATCGCCAAACAACATGACTAGAAAACTGTAATAATGCGCGCGCAGAAAAGTGACCTCCGCGGCATAGCGGGCAAGTAAGTCGGCAGAGGTAGTTTGAGCCTTCTGATAATTTTGCAGAAAATGGTTGCAGCGGCGAATGCCGTAATATTGTTTAATCCATTCATTGTTGATCACCGGCAGGTTGAAGTCGAATACACCGGTAGAGATGGCCAGATAGTCTGACAAGGGTGGGTAGATGATGTTGTCGCCGCAGCGCTCCAGGTCTACATAGCTGTCCTGCAAAGTTTCACTTTTGCCTTTGAGGTAAGCATAACAACCATTTACGGCAAGCTTCAGTTGTTCTCCGGTTTCCCAGAAGCTAACATCGGTAATGGCATCGAGAGGCGGTCGGTCTAGAAAGTCCTTAGAACATCCGGTTATTAAAGAAGCCAGTGCCGGCATAACAAACATAGAGGACAGGCCATAGATGCTGGCATCCCTGAGGAATGACCGGCGGTTTTTATATAGTGGGTTTTCGTTTTTCATGACAATTATTTTAATCTTAAGCTGATACCAAAAATGATCGTTTTAACTTGCGGATAGAATCCGCCATTGCTGATCTTATCGCCTATGGTCTCCTCCGGGACAATCGTTTCAGGATCAAAAGCGCTAAAAAAATTAGTGCTGGTAAAGAGGTTGTCGGCTGATGCGAACACCCTCAAATTGTCCATGCGCCACTTTTTTAGGAGAGATGAAGGTAGCGTATAGCCCAGCTGTACATTTTTCAAACGCAGATAAGAGGCGTCCTGCAGCCAGAATTCGGCCAGCTGGCGGGTGGTGTTACGTGTATCTTTAAATAACATACGCGGGTACCAGGCATCGGTATTGTCTGGTCGCCAGTGATCTAAATGCACCTGCTGCGGGAAGGCTGCGTCAGCATAAAATGGATGGATGGCTGGTCCCGAAACATAGCCATTGGCCTTGCCCACACCTTGAAAGAAAAAGGATAGGTCGAACCGTTTATAGCCAAAATCGCCCCGAAAAGAATAGGTATAGTGCGGAAATGGGTCGCCGATTACCGTGCGGTCTTTCCCGGCAAGGATAATACCATCGCCATCCAGGTCAACGAACTTCAGGTCGCCCGGCGACACTTTCCCCGCATCAGCAGCAAAAATCGGAAAATTGGGTACATATTTTCCGGCAGCGTCTTTGGTAAAATCAGACTCCTGTGCCAGTCCGGCGGTTCTGTAACCATAGTAGGAATTGATCGGATAACCTACCATGCGGATGTTATTAGCAAGGGTTGGGGCTACACCGCCCAGATCAGTTACTTTGTTTTTTACGTCGGATAGTTGTGCGTTAAAACCGTAGCGGAAATCGCGGATGCGGTCATTCCAGCCAAGATTTAGCTCCCAGCCTTTATTTGATACAGAACCGGCATTTTGATCAGAAACAGCCACGCCTATCACGGCTGGCTGGGCTACTTTTAGCTGGATGTCGAGGGTTTCCCGCTCGTACCAGTCGCCAGTGAAGTTGAGGCGGTTGTTGAAGAAGGAAAGGTCCAGCCCGATATTAAACATACGCACCTTCTCCCATTCCAGCTGGCTATTGGCTAATACGGTCTGCGCAAAACCCTGGGTCAATATATTGCCGATTGGCATGGTACCGACTGAAATGATAGACGGGATGTATGGATAATACTCGCCATAGCCAGAAGTCTCGGCATTATATTGGTTGCCGAGCAAACCATAGGATAGCCTGATTTTACCTTCGCTTAGCCAGGATAAGGAGCTCTTGCTTTTGATAAACTCTTCCTGTGTAAAACGCCATCCGGCTGAGGCTGATGGAAAAAATCCGTAACGCTTATCGCTGGCATAACTGGAGGTTCCGTCGTACCGGAGATTGGCTTCCAATAGGTATTTCTCTGCGAAGTTATAATTAATACGTCCGAAATAACCTC
Source organism: uncultured Pedobacter sp. (assembly GCA_946478755.1). Next base: position 6,189 of record CAMLDJ010000110.1, read on the forward strand.
TTAAGGCATATTGGACTGCATCGCCAAAAGCATTTGGATTCGCTGTACCCAGGTTAAGCACGGGAACATCATCGCTTAGAAAATTGGTCTTCTTGCCGCCCCAAAATTCGTTTCGACGCCATTCCAGCTGAGTACCGGACAGCGCTTTAATGTGGTGATCGTTGATGTTGAGCTGGTAGTCGAGCTGCGCAGAGAAGGTTTGTATTTTATTAATGTACTGTCTTTCATCCAACGTGTTGTTCGGATTGGAGGTGTACCAAACGGCACCGGTTTCCGGATACAGATAGTCGATCCTTCTCGAAAAGATATTGCGGTTCTGATTGAACATATCCAGGCCGTACTGCGCTTTGAGCTGCAGGTCTTTGTGCAGGTGCAGCGTAGCCGCGATGCTGCCGGTAAACTGTTGTGTTCTGGCCTCATCAAAGCCTCCGTCATGGGCCATGGCTACCGGATTGCTGGAACCGCCCCCGTAGCCCCAGGAACCATTGCTAAACCTGACAGGACTGAGCGGTGAAATGGTGAGGCCAGTATAAAATACGCCGCCGTTTTGGCTGGTAGCTGCCGATGACTGATTGACCGTACGATCGATATAGCCGAAATTGACATCGAGATCCAGAATATCCAGAATGCGGGCAGAACTCAGCTTCACTCTGGCGTTGTTACGAATCATACCAAACCGATCGCCGACGACCAGGCCATCCTGGTCTTGCCGACCGTACGACAGGAAGTATTTGATATCGGAAGAGCCCCCATTCAAACTAACGTTATGGTTTTGTTGGGGTGCGTTTTTCCGGTAAATTTCATTGAACCAGTTGGTATTGGCAAAGTAATTCGGATCAGAACCATTGCGAGCGGTTTCTATCTGAGCTGCTGTAAAAGAGGGCACGATGCCTGAGTTTGTCTGTGCCTGATTGAGCAATTCCATATATTCTGGTGCTCCCAGCATTTTGGGCAGGGACGTAGGTTTCTGAATACCGTAATAGCCATTGTAGCTGAGCGTGGCTTTTTGGTTCAATGTGCCCGACTTGGTGGTAATCAGGATTACGCCATTGGCGGCTCTGGTTCCATAAATGGAGGTAGATGCCGCATCTTTCAATAAAGAAACCGATTCAATATCATCGGGATTTAGGCTATTGAGGTCCTGAGGAATCCCATCTACCAATATAAATGGCTCAGAGTTATTGAGCGAGGTGAGTCCGCGGATGCGTAAAAAAGCACCTGATGCACCAGGCATACCAGACTGACCAACAGCTGTAAGTCCAGGCAACAAGCCCTGAAGCCCTGCTGATAGAGAAGTAATAGGGCGGCTTTCCAGATCTTTGGCCGAAATAGTGGCCACCGAACCTGTGAGGTTGGTTTTCTTTTGTGTACCAAAACCAATCACGACAACTTCATTCAGGCCAGTTTGGTCTTCTTTCAGAATAATGCTGACGGTCTGCCGGTTGTTAACTCTGGTTTCGTAGGTGGTAAAACCAAGATAGGTGACAACCAGGGTGGCATCATCCGCCAGACCATTTAAGGCAAACTCACCATTTGTGTTGGTTAACGTGCTCTGAGTGGTACCTTTTATCCGTACTGAGGCACCTGGAAGTGGATTACCGCTTTCGTCAGTAACTCTTCCCCGTAGATCGGTAAGTATAAAATAGCCCACTACCCGCTCTAGCAGTCCCGGTATTTTTCTGGTGATGAAAATGGTATTTTCTTTAAGTTCGTAATTTAAAGGTTGATTCGCGAAAACCATTTTCAGCGCGTCGGCAATTGGCAGATTTTCTAATGTTAGGGATACAACCTTTGATTGATTCAATAAATCACTTGCATAGAGTACATCAAATCCACTTTGCAGTTTGATCTTTTTTAGCACTTGCTCTAAGGGTGCATTTCTTTCCGACAGCGTTATTTTCTGCGCATAGCTCGATGCGCTTGCCTGTATCAGAAAGGTAGTCATGATAATTATGATCAGCCTCATAATTAATAATATTTTAGGGGGCAGCCGATAAGAAGGCGTGCCTAGGTTAAAAGGATATTGTTTCATACCTTTGTTTAGTTGGGTTTATACGTAGAACTCTTCACAGATTGTTTTTTGGTGAACTCGGCGTTTTGCCATGTAAGTGCATCAACACTTATATGGCTTTTTTTTGCCTATAAACCATCGTTTTTTAACTTCCCTGTTCTAATTGTTTTCTCATAATTTAGTTGGTTTTATATTCGTTAATAGTCATTTGCTAACAACAATTTTCTTTCCTTCAATTTTGAAATGTACCTCTTTAGTGTTTTCGAGCATGCTGAGCAGCTTAGATACATTTTCAAAACGCGACACGCTGCCCGTTAATCTAACTGACCGCACATCATCTTCATAGCTAACCTCCACATCGTACCAGCGCTCTACCTTTTTCAGAATACTGCCTATTTCTTCGCGTTCGAAACTGAACTTTCCATTTTTCCAGGCTATGCTTTCTATAGCATCTACATTTTTAACTCGCACTGCACCATCGGTCTCGACTTTTGCCTGTTGTCCCGGCAACAACAGATGGTCGTTCACGCGCACGCTACCTTCCAGCAGCGTTGTTTTGGAATATTCATCTTCATACGCGCTGACGTTAAAGTGCGTTCCGAAAACTTCTATGACCTGCTTTTTTGTGGCGACCACAAATGCCTGCTTTTTATCCTTAAATATTTCAAAATAAGCTTCTCCCGCGAGGACCACATTTCGCTGCTTCAAACCTGCGAAAGAGGCCGGAAACTCTAAAGAAGACGCCGCATTAAGCCAAACTTCACTGGAATCCGGTAATATCACCTTATACTGCCCCCCACGGGGGGTAGTGATATGCATTAAACCTTTGTTTTTATTTCTGTCAATGTCCAATTCCTCGCCATCTGAATATTTTATTGTCGACGCATTGATTATAAGAGCGGTTTTCTGTTCACTAAGTTGGATATTCCTTCCATCGGCCAATGTTAGTATAGCTGTATTGCGACCCGGAGCGATGTCTTGACGGCTTTGAGCATTCTCCTGATCTAACCCAGGCGAAGCCTGATGCGATAGGAAAAGCCAAAGTCCTGCAACCAGCAGGATTGCTGCCGCAGCCGTTGCACGGACCAACCCTGAAGACCACAATTTGATTTTTTTGCCTTGACCGGACCGTGATTGCCAGAATTTTTGCAGTGCTACAGCTTGCATGCCCACAAGTTCGGCATCCATAGCCGTCCAGTTTTGAGGCGCTTTCTGAAAACACTCACACGCTGTAATGTATATATCTAACTCCGCAGTTGTCGCTTTTCCTTCTGCTACTTTTGCCGCCAAAACAGCCAGTTCCTCGTTACTCATTATAATGCTTTATTCTAGTAAGTACCTTATGGAACGAAAGTATTTACAAGTAGCCGATTTTTTTTTAAAAAAAAGATGATTAAACAAAAAAATGCATCCAAAAATGCATGCGGCCAAGATTGCCTCGTAATTTGTCTACAGCCCGTTTAATCTGTACGGCCACAGTCACTTCAGAGATGCCCAGCCGAGCTGCGATTTCCCGGTTGCTTAGGTGTTCTTCTCTACTCATTTTAAAAATCTCTGCACATTTCTCCGGAAGTTGGTGGGTAAAGCTTGTGATGATGGCCTGTAATTCTTTCAGCTCAAGTCGCTCCTCGTTTAATGAATAATAAACAGCGTCTAATTGGCTGATCAAGTGGTTTTCTCTCACTTTGCCCCTGCGTATAAATTTAGCGGCCTGGTATTTCACAGCCGTTAGCAGATAGCCCTTAATGCTGTTCATTTGGTGCTGATTGCGATGCTCCCAAAACCAGACAAAAATATCCTGGATCATGTCGTCACACGACTCCTTGTCAGGAATAATATTATAAGCAAACCGCATCAAAACAGTATAGTAGCGATAATGCACCTCGTTGAAAGCAGCATGACTGCCTTCTTTGAGCAGATCAATTAACTCATGGTCGGTAAATTTGCTATAATCAGTCATTTAAGAAATCGCTGTGATCAAATCTCGGAAATTGAAATCCAATATTAGAGAAATAAATTGAAAGTAACCGACAACAAAAACTGTATCACGCACATTCGCCGTTCTTTTATTCCACATAACTGTTGGACCACTTTATCAATTGTAAAAGCTTAACAAGGAGTTCGACTGTAATCCTTAGGCCGCCGATAAGGTTACGAAATAAATTAGCAGTTCCGTAGTCAAATGGATCTCTATACGTTTATCCCACAAATTCATCGCCCATGCCAGACAATTTCCAGAGCAAACAATTCTCCATCCGAATCTGCTTACTCGTACAACACTTTGTAGATATTCTCCCCAACATTTCAGGCATCGAACCAAACTAAACCATTGAAAATCAATTATATGCCAGAAACAAATATTCAGGCATGATTATCATTCTATTCCATACATATTTAACAACAATTTTAATTGAATTAAAAACGAATAGTATGAAAAAGATCATCTTATCAGCAGCATTTTTAGCTGTAGCGGGATTAACCACTGTTAAAGCAAGTGAAATTAAAGAACCAATTAAAGCTGTTGCATATCAGGATAGTACAACAAAGACTCCGGTTGAATTAAAAGATCTTCCTGAGCCGGTTCAAAAAACATTACAGGCTGACACCGTTAAGGATTGGACGCCAACAGCCGCGTTTCTCGTAGTAAACGCAGATAAAAGCGAGTACTATCTGATCAATGTTAAAAAAGGAGAGGAAACCGGATCTCTTAAAATTGACAAAGACGGTAAAGTGGTTCAATAATCACATCACGAATAACTGAATAAAAAGGCCGGGATCAATTCCGGCCTTTTTAATTTACTAATTCTCTTCAGGACCATATAGAACAGGTCAACCAGGCCAAGGCTCCCCCGAAAAAGTATAATGATTAAGTATATTTTTAGCCAAAATTCAAAGCCTCAAACTGGTGTTTCAACATATAAATTTGCCTTTCTGCCTATTTCTCATTTCAAAAGCCGATTTACCTTCCTACATTTAATCAATCAAATCATCCAGATTGTTAAACTAATAAAAGAAAACATGAAACGGTATAACCAGGAGGACTGGGAAATAAACATGTTATTTGACAGATTTCCCAAGGGCTGCGCTAAACAATGCTACTGTATTCATCCCGGAGAGGATTGTGGCTGTGATGACTGCCAGAAAAGACATGCCTACAAAACCTATTTTAGTCCTGTTTTTAAGAAATTTAAAGAATACAGATTGAATTAGGTGATCCTATTTTTTTTGCAGATCCTTTCGTAATATTTTCTGTAAATTAGGTGCCGGGCTTAAAAGTTAAGCGCCTAATGTCTTTACGATCAGCAATATGAAATACCTAAATTTCCGGTGGTCAGACCTGGATCCTAACTTTCACCTCCGACATAGCAGTTACTACGACCTTGCTGCCCAGGAAAGGATTCAGCTATTACATGAATATGGTATCACCTTAAACGCCATGAAGACAGAAAACGTTGGCCCTGTTCTTTTCAGGGAGCAATGTGAATTCAAAAGAGAGATTCATCTGAATTCGAAGATCTACATTCTCACTAAACTGCTGAAGATGAAAAAGGATGCTTCCTTCTGGATCATTCAGCATGAATTCCTTTCGGAGGAGGATAAACTTCATGCTTTGCTCAAAGTTGAAGGAAGCTGGATAGATACGGTTAGAAGAAAATTGGCCCGGCCGGTACCGAACATCATCTTTTCCGGACTGGAAAAATTCCCCAGAACGGAAGATTTTGAATACCTCTAAATCTGCAATGATCTTAAATCTTCCTGATGTCCGCTAATTTGATCCATCCTCCGTTCCCGTTGGCCAGAACAATCTTTATCCAGTCATCATTCTGATCCCGGATAGCTACTTTAGTTCCTTCATGAATAACGAACAGTGTTTTTTGCTTGTGGTCAGGCCCACTTTTTACGTCAGCGGCTCCGCTAAATACAATACCCTCCTGATCCGCATTCAGGTCATGTGATTGTACACCTGCCATGATCAAAAAAATTAAGGTAAGGGAAAGCAGGCCCAGGCCACCATAAAAAGCCATCTTTTTAGGCCATACCGTGGTTAAGTATAAATAAGCGATGAGCAAAATAAAGCCCCCAATAGCGCAAATCACAATAGATACCGCAAGTGTGCTCAAAGGAATGAAGCGAACAAATTCTTTCCACCATCTGCTGAGGAAGAACTCGGGGACCACTTCTATCCTGTCTGTAATTTTAAGATTGGCCAGTTGAAGGTTCAGTTGGATATCAGCATCTCCGGGGCTCAGTTTAAGTGCTTTTTCATAATTTAAAATGGCTTCTGGCAGCTCAGCCAGTTTGTAACGGGCATTGCCGAGGTTAAAATAAACCGCAGCTGATTCATAACCTTCGTCAAGGACCCGTTGGTAAGCTGCAGCAGCTTCGCCATACTGGTTTTTAGCATAAGCCTCATTTCCCCGCTTAACCAGGGCATCTGCATCAATTTCCTTTGCAAATACATACAATGGCACCGCGAAAAGCAGCAGCCAGCCAAATACAATATAGTTTAAAAGCTTACGCATGTTCTTCGATGTCATTAATGATGTTTTTAGCTTTGTCAAACACTTCCTCCTTGGCAATCCCGGTAACAGGAGCATACCTCGCCATATCACAGAGATCCAATGTTTCGGTTAACTGATTGATCAAAGGTCCTTCAATGCCCCCATTCGCCAGTCGCTCAGTGATATTCTCCTTGTTCAGCTCTGCCGCTGGAATATTAAATTTATCACTCAGGTACCGGTATAAGCCCTTATAAATATCCTGATAAAAGTGCGTTTCGTCTCCCGCCAGCAATTGTTTTCTGGCATTGGCCAGATGTTTTGCGGCCATCTTACCTGCATTTCTGCCCTTAACCTTTACCTGATCCCTGTTGTTTTCCCGGTATTGTTTACGATAGGCAAAAGCACCGATAAACATCAGGGGACCTAAACAGAGTAAAATATAATAAGCTGCAGATCCGTAAAAGCCACTTCCTTTCTTGTGCAGACCAGCGGTGCCCGTTTTAATATAAGCAATATCTTTTGCCAGCATCTTGATGTCCTGCTGATTGCCAGATGAATACGCCGTAACATTTGATCCTGGCGCCCCTTTAGCCACCTTCAATTGGAAGGGGCCAGCGCTAAGGGTAACATATTTATGCGTAGCAGGATTGAAATAAGAGAATTTCAAAGGTTCAATAGTATAATTCCCCTCATGTCTTGGGATCAGCAGATAACTATACTCCCTGCTGCCACTTACACCACTGAGACTTTCGGTAATGCGGTCATTGATCTTGGGATCGTATTTCTCGATGTCTGCCGGAAAGTTTACCACTGGTGCCTTTAGCAGTTTCAGGTTACCAGAGCCTGAAATCCTAAGGGTATAATTCAAGGCTTCGTTTGCTTTAAGTTCCGGTTTATCTACCGATGCAGCAATGGAGAACTGACCAACTGCACCGTCAAAGCCTTCCGGCTTGCCGGCATCCGGCAACTGTTTTACATTGATGCTTACTGGAGCAGTTTTCACCTTGTATTTTACATCTTCGTAGGAGCCCCCGCCAAAAAACTGTTCTATCGGGTCGTTTGAAGGCACGTCTTTACGTACCACAAAGGACATGATCAAGGGGTCCAAAGTTAACTTTCCAAAGCGCTCCGGGAACAGAATGATCTCTTTAAGCACCGCAACATGATACCGCTGCCCGTTATACACCTCCTCCTTCCATTGCACATTGCCACTGTTGTTCTTGATTTCCTGACTCCAGAATCCGTTAAAATCCGGCAATTTATCTGGTGCATTGTCAACAATAGCAATATTAGCATATAGTTTATAAGTGACTGCAATCTGTTCGCCCTGGTAAACGTTGGTTTTGCTGGCGATCGCCCGCATAAACAACAATTTAGAAATGTCCTGGGAATTGCCACGGGGCACCCCGCCAGACGGCCTGCCTGCACTTGATGGCATCTGCTGCCGCGCTGAGCCGCTGCCTTTAGTCACTTTTATTCTGATGCTATTAGATCGGTATGGCTTGCCATTGATCAGCATAGTGGCTGGTCCGACGGTATATTCTCCTTCCTTTACACCGACCAGCACATAGCCTACGGATATATTCGCTGTGGTCTGCCCATTGATAGAACTGTAGCTGGATGACTGATTGGGGCCGCCAACGACCTGGAAACCATTGAACGCAGGCGGATCAAAGGATTCCGGATTCCCATTTGTGGAAAAAGTAATTTCAAACTGCTCACCTGCAGCCACCTGGTTCGAGCTTACCGATGCAGTCACCTTTATGCCCTGTGCAAAACCAATGGTCGACTGTAAAAGCAGAACCAACAATAGATGATAGCTAATTTTCATGATGTGCCCCATTTACCAGTCTTTAACAATACGTCCCTTTGCCCCTTTTGCCTTTTTGTTCTTCAGCTTATCCTGGGTGTTTTTCTCTTCATTTTTTAAGGCTTCCAGCATACGCTCAGCATCTTCTCTGGACAATTTATCAGGCTGTGGCTGCTGACCATTCTGCTGGTCTTTCTGATCCTGTTTGTCTTTATCTTTCTGATCCTTATCCTGGTTCTTTTTGTCCTGGTCTTTCTTGTCCTGATCTTTCTTGTCCTGGTCCTTTTTATCCTTATCCTTCTGATCTTTCTTATCCTTATTCTTATCGCCTTTATTCTTATCCTTTTTGTTCTGTTGTTGCTGCTGTTTTAGCTTTTCCTGTGCATAAGCAAGGTTATACCGCGTCTGATCATCCTTCGGATTGTTCATCAGCGATTTTTTATACGCCTCAATGCTTTCTTCCAGCTTTTTGGATTCCAGTAAGGAATTACCCAGGTTATGATAAGCCTGTGCTTTCACCGCTTTATTTGATGAGGTTGCGGCAATCTCGGTAAATTTTTGCGCGGCATTGTCAAACTTCTTTTGTTTGTACAGCGCATCACCCAGGTTAAAATTCCCAGCTACAGATTCCTTGGTCTTATCTACAGATTGCCGGTAACTGGCCTCCGCTTCGGCATATTTCTGCTGCTGGTAAAGCTGATTGCCTTTATGGATATATTTCTTCTCCTTCTGTGCAAAAACACCATAGCACTGGAGTACAATACCTATCATTATGATCAATTGCTTCATAACTACCTTACTTCAAATAAATTCAACTCACTTAGTTTTAAGTTCCTGCGGTTAGAGATAAAGAATTCCAGGGCCAGCAGCAAAAGTGCAAAACCCAGGAAAAACTGGAACCTGTCTTCATAGTTTTTAAATGTTTTGCTATCGTACGTCTTCTTCTCCATTTTATTTACCTGGTCCATCACTATATTTAATCCGCTATTGGCATTACTGGCCCTTACATAAACGCCGGCTCCTGCCTGGGATATCTCTTTACACATTTCCTCATTCAGCTTGCTGACTACCGTTTTACCGTTCTCATCCGTATGAAATCCAACAGGCTTACCATTTTTATAGATAGGCACGGGGGCACCTTCCGGCAGCCCTAAGCCGATGACATGAATCATGACATCTTTGGTACTTGCAGCTTTAGCTGCCGATACCGCATCATCCTCATGGTTTTCACCATCCGTCATCAATATCATTGCTTTGCTGGTTCCGTTCACAAAATTGAACGATTTCATACCCATTTCAATGGCAGCTCCAATGGCTGTTCCCTGGGTAGGTACAATATCAGTAGTAATGTTGTTGAGAAACAGTTTAGCGGCCGAATAATCGGTGGTAATAGGCAGCTGCACATAAGCTTCCCCGGCGAAAATGATGATTCCGATCCGGTCGTTATGCAAATTATCAATCAGCTGTGATATAGCCCTTTTCGCATTTTCCAACCGGTTTGGAGCAAGATCTCCCGCCAGCATACTGTTGGAGACATCCAGCAGGATCATTAGGTCCGCCCCCTCCCGCATTCCTTCTTCTATTTTAGACCCAATCTCCGGGTTGGCAATGCCAACAACCAGCGAAGCATAGGCCAGTGCAAAAAGCAGGAA
>CAMLDJ010000111.1 GCA_946478755.1 uncultured Pedobacter sp.
TTTTTGAAGAAAAGCTATTGCATAAATTGTGAATGGGACATAAACTACCACTTCAACAATCACCAGTATCGGGAACAACCAGACCGCGTGTCTGGGTTTTGCCATGGATGTTGGTAAAATAACATGAGCATGAAAATAAAACAAACAAATGTTAAAAAAATAGAAGATGGCGTAATTTCCTAAGCTTGCAAAATATCCTCTTAGCAATCCTGTAATTACAATTTCATAGAACATAAAGAAGAACCACGCTATGAAATGAATTCGATATTTTTTTATTGACAGATAGTATCCTTTTAAACGTTCCCCCATTTCATGTAATATAGTAGTGCTTTAGTGTAATATTTTTCCCGTGTTTTACAATTAGCCATAACTTAAATAAAAAACAAAAATTATGAAAAAGAACCAAGCACGGGTAAATCTACAGAAAACAACATTGTTTGTATTCAAATCAAAAAAAAATGATGGCAGGCCTATTACCGATCCAACAGTTCCACCTACCACAACCGTAACCTTTTTTGCAGGGGCAAAACATTAATTAATTAATTATCACAACACTAAGATTTAATCTGGTATGCCCCGGTTGGACCTTAGTGTTTTTTTCTCCAAAAAAGTTAAAAATTGCTTTTTATAAGTAGTTCCCAAAGGGACATCAAGTTTATTATTCAGCGTTATTGTGGCCCCCTCGATCTTATTAATATAATCCATTGACACAATATAAGATCTTTGGACCCTTATAAAAGAACTATTCCCTTCCAGTTTAGCCTCCAGTTCTTTCATGGTCAGATATGCGATGTACATATTATTTACTGTGTGAATTTTTACGTAGTTATTCAGACCTTCGATCGCTACAAGCTCTTTCAGATTTACCCGAACAAATTTCTGGACCTGATCCGTTTTAATAAAGAAAAAATCCTCCTTTGGTACTTCTTTTTTAACATTTACATCCGGTTTAAGCAGGCGATTGATCATCAATGCAAATTTGCTCATTGAAATAGGTTTTAGCAGGTATTCATTAGCCTGTACGCCAAAAGCGTCAATGGCATATTTGGCATGGGCAGTGGTAAAAACCAGGTACCTGGTTTTATGCCTGATGGCATGCGACAAGTCCAAGCCAGTCATGCTCGGCATATCAACATCCATAAAAAGGATATCTATATCATCTTCCACGGTAATGTCCATCAAGGCTTTCAGCGGATCAGTGAAATACTTAAGCAATTGCAGATTAGGCATTGCATCAATATAATCAGCCAATAGATCGACAGCATGTTTTTCATCGTCAATAATAACGCAGTTTAATTTGGTCTCCATTGAATCGCTTTTAATTGATATAACCTTTACAAACTTATGTTTATTCACCCTTAAAAATACGCCATTCGCGTAATATATTTTATTATTCCAATAAGTTTACTAAACAAAATTAGATGAAATGTAATTAAAACCATAATTAATAAACCAAAAAATATGAACAGGACAAGATAAGACACTTTTTTAGTTATAAACTCAAAGCAGTTATTCATTTTCATTCACCACAGAAAAAACACTGTTCACCACGTAAAACCACTCATTAGCGTAATATAATTGGAGGGAGTTTCTTTCTTTTATACTTTTAGTAAATCTCCTATTAAAAACAGTAGTCCCTGGCACCCCCCCAGTGCCAGGGATTAATAAATTGTCAAAAAAAGTTTGGTACGTTCTCGTATATATTTAGTTCTAAAGGGAGTTAATCCTCCCTTTAGTTACTAAATAATCTGCCTCAACAAAAAATGCCATTTGAGTTCATGTAATACCAGTATGACCGGAATAGGTATTTAATTCTCTTATTTATTGAACGTCTAGATTTTAGCCATCGATTTTCCCAGATACCAGCATCCCCAGGTGAAAAACGGTGCGGCCAGAATATCAGCCGTATAATGAACATGCTGGATCAGCAGCAATATTGCAAGAAAAACGGAAGCACCAAAAGCCAAGATCTTATCGTTCCTGCGGTCCATACAAAGCGCACCCAAAAATACCGTAGCAGTATGTCCGGAAAAAAACAAGTCCTTGGTAATTACATTTGAACGATAAAAGAAAATCGAACATGGATCGGTAAGGTTAATGATATCGACAGGAGGATTAAGAGGAACCAACGTTATGGTGATTATCCTGGCTGTACATAGAAATATAAACGCCCACAACGCAGTTAGGCACATCATTGTATTTTTAGACATCCGATAAATGAATAAACCTATCATTGTGTATAGTACAATAAATATTCCTCCAGAAACGTCTTTCGCGGGAATAACAGTAAGTAACCAGTCATTTAGTACAGTTCCTTCTCTCAGTTCAATATGCGAGAAAAAATGTGGGATGAAAATTAAAATCGCAATAAAAATCAGCATTCCGAGGATAATTTTAATTCGAAACGCTTGATAATCCCAGGCTATCTGCCAGGTAAATTGGTTAGACTGCATTAAATCGGTTAGTTATTTGTTTTTAAAATTATACAAATAAAGCGATTTAATATATAAGTTATAAACACTCATACCCTTATTCCTGACAACCTTTAGTAAAATATTTGATTCGTTATATCATTGAACCTAAACATGACGAAATGCGGCTTGTAAGCCGCATTTTTTTTTATTTACAAATTGTTATAAAAAGTATAAATTACATCAACAAATACAGCAAATCAAAATGAATGAATTCCAGATCAAGAAATCTCCTGTCAGGTATGATGTAATAATAGTTGGGTCAGGAGCCGGAGGTGGAATGGCAGGATACGTCCTGGCAAATGCGGGGCAAAAAGTACTAATGCTTGAAGCGGGCGACAATTTTGACCCGCGCACAGACGCGCAACAGCTAAAATGGCCATGGGAATCTCCACGAAGAGGGGCTGGTACTACACGGCCGTTCGGTGATTTTGATGCTTCGTATGGTGGCTGGGAACTTGATGGAGAACCTTACACACAGAAAAACAACTCAGAGTTCGCCTGGTTCCGGTCAAGAATGTTGGGTGGACGAACCAATCACTGGGGTCGGATTTCTTTGAGAATGGGTCCTGACGATTTTAAATGTAAAGATGGTTTAACGGACGACTGGCCCATAACTTATGAAGAAGTAAAACCTTTCTATGATAAGGTCGACCGCCTGATTGGAATCTATGGAACCGTGGAGGGTATAGAAAACGAACCAGACGGAATTTTTCTGGCCCCACCAAAGCCTAGGTTACATGAGTTATTTATAAAAAAAGCCGGACAAAAAGCCGGAGTAAAGGTAATTCCGGGAAGAGGCGCTGTTCTAACTGAGGCGCTTCCGGGCAATAACGACCGGGCACCTTGTTTTTACTGCGGACAGTGCGGAAGAAGCTGTAAGGTTTACGGAGACTTTTCTGCATCATCCTGCCTGGTCATACCTGCAGTGAAAACCGGCAATTTGACAGTAATTACCAATGCAATGGTCAGAGAAGTGCTTACAGATCAACATGGCCTTACAACGGGAGTATCCTATGTTGATACTAAAGACCTTCGCGAACATCAGGTGAATGCAGGGATTGTAATCCTGGGTGCCAGCGCATGCGAATCTGCAAGATTACTTCTAAACTCAAAATCTTCCGCACATCCTAACGGCCTGGCTAATAGCAGTGGAGTAATCGGAAAATACCTTCACGATTCAACAGGAGCCAGTCTAAGTGGTTTCTTACCTCAGCTAATGGATCGAAAGCGTTATAACGAAGATGGGGTTGGGAGCGTACACATTTATTCGCCCTGGTGGCTTGATAATAGAAAACTGGATTTTCCCCGTGGATACCATATTGAGTATTGGGGAGGGATGACCATGCCGGCCTATGGCTTTGGCGGAACTGTGCCGAAAATGAATGGTATGGTGCCAGACAGGAACGGGAAGATGAAGGAAGCTGGGGGATATGGTATTGGACTGAAAGATGATTACAGGCGTTTCTATGGCACAGGGGTTGGAATGGCAGGCAGGGGAACAGCTATAGCGAAAGAAAGTAACTATTGTGAAATAGATCCTAAGGTAGTTGATAAATATGGAATTCCTGTATTACGTTTCAATTATAAATGGGCACCGGAGGAAATAAAACAAGCTAAACATATGCAGGAAACATTTCAAGCGATGATGCATGCGATGGGTGCAATCATTACATCCGATATTCATGGCGCCGAAACCAATTACGGATTAGAAGCACCCGGTAAAATTATACATGAGGTGGGTACAATACGAATGGGAGATGACCCTAAAAAATCAGCTTTGAATAAGTGGTGTCAGGCACACGAATGTAAAAATCTATTTGTTGTTGACGCTGGGCCATTTGTACAACAAGGTGACAAAAATGCAACCTGGACGATCCTTGCGTTATCGATGAGAACAGCTGAATACATCCTGGATCAGAAAAAAAAGCAAAATATCTAAAAAGCATGAATAGACGTCAATCCTTAAAAATCCTTGGCTTAACTACATTAAGCAGTACCGTGTTATTGGAAGCTTGCAGACCCGGCGCCGATCAATCGAAACTTACAAAAGCACCTGTTGAGCGGCCGACATCAGGCAGGCAGGAATTTGAAGTTGCTAGGGATAAAAAACTAAACGCTGATCAATTTTTCAACCAGCACGAAATGGCCACAATTACTGTTCTCGCCAATATCATTATCCCTGAAGATCAAAAATCGGGAAATGCCTCTGATGCAAAAGTGCCCGACTTTATTGAATTTATTGTTAAGGACATTCCCGCTCATCAGTTACCTATGCGCGGTGGATTAAAATGGCTGGATCTGCAATGCTTAAACCGCTTTGAGAAGCCGTTTAAAGATGCCTCGAAAACTCAACAGACCCAAATGCTCGATCTTATTGCTTACCCGGATCGGGTTACAACAGGAATGGAGCAGGGCGTTTCGTTCTTTAGTCTCATGAGAAATCTCACAGCCTCAGGATTCTTTACCAGCGAAATAGGTATAAAAGATCTGGGCTATAAAGGAAATGTTCCTAACAAATGGGAGGGGGTTCCTGCGGATGTTTTAAATCAGCACAACCTTTGACTAAATACTCGACACTCATGTACCATACATTCCCATGCCCGATATAATTTATATCGGGCATTTTGCTTACCAGGAATTAACAAATTCAACCGAGAAAAGTCTTAAAAAAAGAAACGGGGATAGGTCCTAAGACTTACCCCCGTTAAATTAACGCTCTCACCACAAATGTAGGTATTATTTTTAATTCCCCAAACAAACTTTGTTTAAATATTAATAGCAACGCTGATCCGGTGCCACAAGCACTAGCTACAGTACTGAATTTAAATACGTTATTTCATATCACGCTCTACTTTTCTAGCTGTACTTTTCCCCGGAAGGTAAATTTGGAATCCGACACCGATTCCGAGATTATGTGCATATGCACTTGAACCAAAACCAAGGACGCCATTATATTTCAGCAAAGCTTCAAGACCAATTGAAGGTGTGACAAAATAAGTAAAGCCAGGACCAAAACTAAATCCCAATCCGTTAGTGCTACCACCGCTAGAAGGATTATACCCTTGTATTCCGACAGTAGCCTCGCCAAAGAATCTGGAGCTATTGACAATTTCATTAGCACCGGTTGCTCCATAATATCTACCCAATGCACTAACACCGTAACTAAAATCAGTTCCCGATCCTTTTTGTGTAGCCAGACCCAGATCAACTTCAGCTCCAATAGCCAGTCCATCCTGTACAAACCATGCTGCTTTTGGGCTTATATTAAAAGTGAATTGATTGGGCTCATCTAAGCCAAACCTGATATCAGATAAATCTGAACCTATCATTATATTGCCTTTTTGTATTTGGGCCTTGGTTCCAAACGACAGGGAGGCGCCCAAAAACATAGTAAAAATTAACTTTTTCATAAGATGATATTTTAGGATTAAAATCACAAAAAAACGATAAGCAGTTTGTTTTCTCAAAGGAACAATTTTCGTTGATTTTTGTTTATAAGATTTAATTTAAGATATTTACTTAATATTCCACCTTGTTTATCAATAGATTACGAAATTTAATAATTAAAGAAGTTTATTTCAAACGAAAAATTAAACATAGAATTTATCCATAAACCCGGAAAATGCAACTGATAGCGGATTATACCATTTTAACAAGGAAAGATTATAGGTAGCATGGAAACATTAAGTGATCGACCTAACTACTTTATAGAAAAGGTTTGGAATATGCTTGGAAAAAACAATGTTGAAGAAATTAAGTGGGGCATTATTGGCTGTGGGGATGTTACAGAGCTTAAAAGCGGTCCCGCCTTTAATAAAGTAATGAATTCATCCCTGATTGCGGTCATGCGCCGTGATGGCAATAAGGCAAAAGATTATGCCCTGCGACATGGAGTTCTTAAATGGTATGATGATGCAAACCACCTTATAGATGACCCAGAAATAAATGCAATTTATATTGCTACTCCTCCCTTACAACATGAAGAATATGCCATTCGCGCTATGGCTGCCGGAAAACCTGTATATGTCGAAAAGCCTATGACCCTGAACGCAGCCTCTGCTGCGAGAATGAGAGACGCCTCGGAAAAGTACAATGTGAAGCTTACCGTAGCTCATTACAGACGGGCACAACCCATGTTTTTAAAAATCAAGTCACTTTTAGAGAGTAATGCAATAGGAGAGGTAAAGGTTGTACAGCTCCAAATGCTGCAGCCACAGAATTCACAGTTAATTGCAGGGTCTGAGACGAACTGGCGCTTGGATCCAGCCATATCAGGAGGCGGATTATTTCACGATCTCGCTCCTCATCAGCTCGATTTGATGATACATTTTTTTGGGGAGGTAGATAAATCATCGGGTATATCTTTAAATCAAGGAAGCTCCTACGCAGTCGATGATATGGTTACCGGGCATATTTTATTTAAAAATGGAGTTGTTTTTAATGGAACATGGTGTTTTTCCGTTGCAGCGCATACTGATCTTTGCGAAATCATCGGAACCGGGGGCAAAATCAGCTTTCCCATGTTTGGCCATAAGGTGACTTTAGTTAAGGACGGTGAGGAAGAAGATTTTATATTTGATACCTTAACTCATGTGCAGCAACCTATGATAGACGAAGTGGTGAGATACTTTTTGGGTAAAGCAGATAATCCCTGCTCTGCAGAACAAGCGCTGCAATCCATGCAGTTAATGGATATCTTCACAAAATAAACATTGCCTTATCCGCAATTATTCAGTCATTCAATTATATATTCCCTTATTCGTATATTGTGCGGCTGAAATCAAACCAGCAGGTACGGATATATGGATAGCAAAGCAGTAAGCAGCAAACCGAAAGAACCAGGTATTTTTAGTTTACTAAAGCCCTATAAAGGTTTGATCTTTCTACTACTTTTTTTCGCATTGATAAGTAACGGCGTAAACCTTTTGTTACCTAAAATAATAGCAAATGGAATTGATGCCTATACCGATGGCACGTTTGATCCCCAAGCTATCCTTATCAAATTCACTGTGGCCATTCTCTTTGTGTTTCTCTTTACATCTCTGCAAAGCATCATACAAACGTATGCCTCGGAAAAAGTTGCGAGGGACCTTAGAACTCAACTTGCTGATCAAATCTCAAAGCAAAGCAATAGCTATATAGAAAAGGTCAGTCCAGCCAAGTTACTAACCAACTTAACTGCCGATGTAGATTCTATAAAATCATTTATCTCGCAGGCCATCATTTCAATTACTTCATCCATATTGATTATTATTGGTGCCACCATTCTCTTGCTTACTATTAACTGGAAACTTGCGTTAGCCATAATAGCGATCATTCCGATTATCGGCATTGCCTTTTTTTGGGTGATCAAAAAAGTAAGTGCGCTCTTTAAAGAGAGCAGAGCGGTCATAGACTGGCTTAACAAAGTCATTAATGAAAGTATACTTGGTGCTGCCCTGATTCGCGTAGTCAACTCGCAGCAATTAGAATACATTAAATTTTTATCTGCCAATACTAAGGCAAAAGATCTGGGTCTGTCTATTTTAAGTCTGTTTGCAGGTTTAATCCCCGTAATCATATTTGTAGCCAATCTGGCAGGTCTAACCATATTGCTTCTCGGCGGGCATTACGTAATTAATGATACCATGACCCTTGGGGATTTTGCTGCATTTAACAGTTATCTCGCGCTACTCATTTTTCCAATTATCGTGATTGGTTTTATGAGCAACGTTATTGCGCAGGCAACAGCATCTTACGGACGTATTGCACAGATATTGAATAAAACAAATGAATCTAATTCGGGTAGCCTTATCGATTCGTTAAAAGGAGAGGTAGAAATGAAGAAAATCAATGTGATTTATGGACAAAAGCCAGTACTTAAAAATATTTCCTTTCATCTTCAGCCTGGATCGAAAACAGCAATCATCGGCCCGACTGCCGCTGGTAAAACACAGCTCCTTTATCTGCTTACTGGATTAATCAAACCGGATAGCGGTGACATTATGTTCGATCAACATCACATATCACATTACAATCAGGAAGCTTTTCATAACCAGGTGGGCTTTGTTTTTCAGGATAGCATTATCTTTAATATGAGTATTCGCGAAAATATTGCCTTCAACGACATGGTTACTGATCAGTCCCTGGAAAAAGCAATAGAAACAGCTGAACTAAAAGATTTCATCCAGACACTTCCTGAACATTTGAATACGGTTGTCTCTGAAAGAGGATCCAATCTTTCAGGCGGACAAAAACAAAGGATCATGCTTGCTAGGGCACTGGCATTAAATCCAAAAATTCTTTTGCTTGATGATTTTACCGCAAGGGTTGACAGCCATACCGAGCAACGGATCCTCGCCAATGTACAGCGAAACTATCCAGGTTTAACCTTACTTTCAGTTACGCAAAAAATTGCCGCTGTTCAAAATTATGATAATGTCATTCTGATGATGCAGGGTGAAATAATATCACAAGGCACACATCAGCAGCTCATGAAAAGCAGTACTGAGTACGTTCAAATTTACAATTCACAACAGAGCACCAGTAATTATGAATTACAATCTTAACCAGATCAGCGGTAAGGAAGAAAAGAAATCTACATTTGCAGTACTAAAAAAGCTATTGCAGCTCATCGCTCATGAACGCAAAAATCTTTTACTTGCCTTCATTGCAATAGTAATTAACTCCTCCTTGCTGTTGCTTTCACCATTAATTATAGGCTATACTATAGATACCTATGTAACTACCAAGCAATTTAGCGGGGTCTTGTTATATTCAGGCATCCTTTTCACCATGTATCTGGTTACCTTATTTACAGGATACACACAGACCAAGCTGATGGGTGGAGTAGGACAAAGAACATTGTTCACTCTTCGCAATGTGATATTTCAGAAATTGCAGGAACTGCCGGTTTCTTTTTTCAGTCAGAATAAAGCTGGCGATCTTATTTCAAGGGTTAACAATGATACTGATAAATTGAACCAGTTCTTCTCACAATCTTTAATGCAGTTTTTAAGCAGCATATTTACCATGCTGGGAGCAGGTATTTTTCTTCTCGTGATTAACATCAAACTTGGCGCTGCGACACTCGTCCCAGGATTATTAATATTGATATTTACAGCCCTTGTGTCGAGATGGGTAAAAAAGAAAAATACAGCAAATCTAAAAAGTGTAGGAAGCCTGAGTGGCGGAATACAGGAAAGTCTGAACAATTTCAAAGTCATCATTGCTTTTAACCGGCGTGACTATTTCAGAAAGAAATTTGACGAAACCAATAGCCAGAACTATAAAACCGCAATTGGCGCTGGTATCGCCAACACTATTTTTGTTCCCATATTTGGGTTCTTCTCCAGTGCAGCGCAGCTGATTGTACTGTTATACGGCATACATCTTATTTTAATTGGTGAATTTTCCATAGGCTTACTGATCAGTTACCTCTCTTATGCAGTAAACTTTTACAACCCGTTACGTCAGCTCGCTGCCTTGTGGAGCAGCTTCCAGGTAGCCATGGCAGGCTGGGACAGAATCTCCCAAATTCTATCATTGGAAAACAACCTTCGTGTAATACAAGACGCCAATTCGTCTAATTCCAATGCCTTGCTATCTTTTAAAAATGTTCATTTTTCCTATTCAGGTGGAGAAGAAATATTGCATAATATCAGTTTCGATCTTCTAAAAGGCAAAACCTATGCTTTAATTGGCCCCACTGGTGGTGGCAAAACTACTACCGCATCTCTGATGGCTCGTTTATACGATGCTACCGATGGTAAAATATTGTTGCAAGGAAAGGATATTCGTTCTTATACTGCAGAAGAACGGGGAAAAAAAATAGGATTCATTTTACAGGAACCATTTTTATTTACGGGCACAGTAAGAGACAATATTTTGTACAGCAACAATGCTTATAAGGACTATACAAATGAACAGCTGGAAGAGGTCATTAAAACAGCACATCTAGAGGACTTGCTGACCTTGTTTGATAGAGGATTGGAAACAGAGGTGACATCAAACTCAGACAATATAAGCCTGGGGCAAAAGCAGCTGATTGCATTCATGAGAGCTGTGCTGCGCAATCCCGAATTACTTATTCTCGACGAAGCTACCGCCAACATAGATACCATTACAGAAAAACTGCTCAGTGATATCTTAAAAAAACTACCAAGTGAAACTACACTGGTAATCATTGCTCACCGGTTGAATACCATCGAGAACGCGGATGAGATATATTTTATAAACTCTGGTGAGGTGATTAAAGCTGGCACACTCAATCATGCGATGAATATGCTGCTAAAAGGAAAAAGAAACAGTTAACAGCAGCGGTTAATGACCGCTGGTGTGATTGTCTTTTTTTCCGAAAGTTAAATAAAGCGCTGCCACCATGATGATTACTGAAAGGATAACTAAGCTGATTAAGGATGCCATAGAATTGTTATTTAAAGTAAATTATACCACAAATATAACTTTACAAATGAATAAAAAACAATTAAACTTTCGCGAAGACTCGTATTCAACATCATAAAGAAAAGCTAAAAATATTTTGTTTGAAAATGAGCAGAGCACAAGGGATTTACGAAAGTGTGAATTTGTTAATAAATTCTATACAAAGGCAAACCAGAAATTCACTAGATTGTTTTTAGTAAAAGATGCTCGACAACCCGATACAAAAGTCCTGTGAGTGGGTGATCCACGTAGGGCAGGCACACCATAAAAAGAAGATCAGCTGCTGATCTTCTTTTTTCCATATATTATCCCGGGATGGGCGGCTCGCATCATTCTTTCCCATAAAGTTCCACATATCGTTTGACCTTTCAGTAGGTAAGTTCACGTTACAAAGCCTAAATTAAGCTTATACCGAACAAATCGAAATAAACCCTGTTGTTATAACTAGATCAATTGAAATAATGTATGACAGAGAGACACACCTATCAAACAGGAATCATCGGGAACTGCGCCTATATTGCACATGTAAACAAAAATACCAATATAGATTGGCTTTGCTGGCCGCGGTTCGATAGCAGTTTCATATTTGGTGGTTTATTGGATAGAGACAAAGGGGGTGAATTCTCCATTCTTCCACACGGTGAATATATATCAAGGCAATACTATCTCGAAAACACGAATGTGCTTTGTACCGAGATAAGTAATCCGGAAGGAAAATACAGGATTATTGATTTTGCACCACGTTTTTATCAATTTGAAAGATACTATAAACCTTTGATGCTAATCCGGAAAGTCGAGCCGCTGGAGGGTAACCCAAGAATTAAGGTGACCTGTAAACCAGTATGCGACTATGGTAATAAGAAGCAAAAAGGCAGTAGGGGCAGTAACCATATCGAATTTACTGGCGACAATGAGGACATGCAATTGAGCACTAACATTTCCCTTAGTTATATAGAAGACGCTAAATATTTCGCGTTAAATGAACCTAAATACCTTATTCTTACTTACGGCCATGAACTGAATGCGCCAATCATCAGCACGGCAGACAGGTTCTTAAGGGAAACCGTTAAATATTGGCGGACATGGATCAAGCATTCCACGATTGCCGGCTTCTATCAATCGTACGTCATCCGCTCAGCCCTCACGCTAAAGATCCATCAATACGAAGATACGGGTGCAATTATAGCAGCAAGTACAACCAGTCTGCCTGAATCACAGGGGAGTGGCAGAAACTGGGACTACCGTTATTGCTGGATGAGAGATACCTATTATGTCATTACCTCCTTAAACCATATCGGTCACTTCGAAGAAATGGAGCGGTATTTTAATTATATCACTGATATTTCTTTCAGAGATGACGAGCGCTATCAGCCACTGTTTGGCATTGCCGGTGAAAGAGTATTAACCGAGCGTAAGCTCAAAAACCTGAAAGGTTATCTTGGAAACACACCTATAAGAATCGGAAACCAGGCTTTTGAACATATTCAAAATGATATTTATGGCCAGGTACTGGTCTCTATGTTGCCACTCTACACGGATAATCGCTTCATCTATTCAGAAAGAAAAGATTCGGAGCAATGGCTGGATTATCTTATGAAAAAGATAGAACGTACTATTGACGAAAAGGATGCAGGGATATGGGAGTTCAGAAATATTGCAAATACCCACTGTTATACCAACCTTTTTCAGTGGGCAGGAGCCAATGCTGCGCTTAAAATGGCTAAAACTATAGGCAATCAAATATATGTGGAAAGGGCCCAGATCCTGATTGATAAAGCAGCCAAGCATATTGAAGACTGCTACGATCCGCTTCGAAAAGTATATAATCATGCTGTGGGCAGTACACACTTGGATGCCAGTACCTTACAACTCATATTAATGAACTACCTTGACCCGGCATCACAAAAGGCAAAGGATCATCTAACTGCTTTGGAAAATGAACTTAAAGGTAAAGATGGGCTATTTTACCGATACTTACATAGAGACGACTTTGGTAAGCCTAAGACCACATTTCTCATTTGTGCTTTTTGGTATGTTGAGGCCCTGGCCTGTGTCGGCAGACTGGATGACGCGATCAAAGAATTTGAATCACTGATTAAATATGCCAATCATTTGATGCTTTTCAGTGAAGATGTAGACGAGAACGATGGCAGTCAATGGGGGAATTTCCCCCAGGCTTACAGCCATGTAGGATTAATGAATGCAGCACACCGCATAGCTATAAAGTTAGACAGACCTGTATTTCTCTAATACAGGTCTTTCAATAACTCCCTTACTTCGTTATAATCCTTAAGATAATATCTGGCGGCAGAAATGTTGCTTCCAACCTTAATAGTATAAGCTTCTGGTGATAAGGCCTTAAAAATATCCTCATCAGTATGATCATCGCCTAAGGCAAGGATAAAATCCGGATCGTTGCCATACAGCCAGTTTTGAGCAGCTTTACCCTTATTGACTTCAATGTTTTTAAACTCAATTACCTTATTCCCCGGCATCATTTGTAAGCCCTTATCCGCAATGATCACTCTTAAATGATTAAGGATCTCATTTGCCCTTAGTTCGCCCAATCCTTCCTCAACTTTGCGATAATGCCATACTAAAGAATAACTTTTTTCTTCTATAAAGGACCCTGGCGTACGGTCAGTATATGTGTCCAACACTGTTTTCACTTCCTGCTTCCATCGATCTGTAAGCAAGGGAAGGGGCTTCCATTCAGCATCTTTATATTTTTGCCAGGCTCCATGCTCAGCTATCATATCCAGGTCTAAATGTCCAAACCATTGCTCCATGGTTTCATATCTGCGACCACTGATCAGTATGACCCTGTTTAGAGGATCTTGTGTTAACCTTTCTAAAATTGAATATAATTCTCTATCAGGTGCAGCCTTGTCAATATCGCCTTTAAAGCCCACCAGCGTACCGTCGTAATCTAAAAAGATGTATCTGTCAGTTGTTCTAGCATAATCAGCCGCTATTTGCGCACGTATGCTTTCTACTGCATGCCTGGTATGCAATGATTCCTGCATTACTTTCACTTCTTTAAGTTTGTCCATAAAGTTTTTAACCCATAAATGAATGTCAAATTTTGTGACCACACTTTGCATGCTTTTCATGCGTAGATGCTGTTCGTCAACCGGCATATTTATCGCTTGCACAATAGCCTGCATGATGTCACCGATATTATTTGGGTTTACAATCAGCGCGTCATTTAATTCCTTCGATGCTCCCGCCATTTCGCTCAGTATCAGTACCCCATCATGTTGGGCTCTGGAAGCCACATATTCCTTACTGACCAGGTTCATTCCATCGCGCATAGGTGTTACCAGGCAAATATCTGCTGTACTATATATCGCCGAAAGAAACTCGACAGAAAAGGACCTGTAAAAATAATGTACAGGAACCCAGTTTATGGTTCTGAAACGAGCATTGATATTACCCACAAGCTGGTCGATCTGATCTTTTAACTCCCTGTATTTCGGAACCGTATCCCTGGACGGCACGACGATCATGTAAAGTGCCAGCTTGCCAATATATTCAGGGTGCAGCTGCAGCAACAGCTCATAAGCCTGTAAACGCTGTAATATACCTTTGCTGTAATCAAGTCTGTCGATAGACAATATCGTTTTAACATTTCGCAGACTTGACTTAAACGATGCAGTAAATTTTGCTACTTTTTCGTTCCTGGTCAGCATTTCAAATTTCCTGGCATCAATACCCATAGGGAATGCTTCAACAACAATCTGCCTGTTCTTGTGATTTAATATATTATCAGAAAGATTGCTTGAAGAAAGCCTTGAGGCCGCGCTTAAAAAATGTCTTGCGTCATCAAACGTGTGAAAGCCCAGCAAATCGGCTCCAAGCATTCCCGCAATTAGCTCCTCCCTCCATGGAATAAGCCTGAAAATTTCAAAAGAAGGAAAAGGGATGTGCTGAAAAAAACCAATGGTCACCTGGCGCTGTTCAGCCCGGATAAGACAGGGCAACAGCAACAACTGGTAATCATGTATCCAGATGGTGTCGTTGCTCTTTAGATGTGCTAATGCCACCGCCTTGAATTTTTCATTTACCATTTTGTAAGCATCCCAGTAGGTTTGTTCAAAATTTGCATAGGTAACAAGGTAATGAAATACAGGCCACAACACCTCGTTAGAAAATCCTTCGTAATACAAGCTGATCTCTTCATTCGTTAGAAAAACGGGAATCAGGTTTAAAGCCGCAAGTCTTTCCCGGACTTCGTCGTGCCGGTCTGCCGGTACTTCTATTCCAGGCCAGCCGATCCAGATGTTATTTCCATTTTTATATACAGAACCTAATCCTGTCGCCAGGCCTCCTTCGCTCGGGCTTAACTTATATTCTCCGTTTTCTTCAGTAATTTTGACCGGTAGGCGGTTTGATATTATGATCGTTTTACTATTTGTTATCATTCTTACTTAAAACAACCAATAAGCTAATAATTTGTTTGAAAAATTATCAAATTTCAGTTAATGCATTAGTTATTAACTGTATATTGAAAGTGGATATTTTCAATTGTAGGACCTTTCGTCCCGGCGATGCCATTTCAATAAAAAAGCCTGTGATTAATCTCTACAAACTTTATTGCCCCTGACATTTCTTCATCAGGAACATTTACAAAAAATTTGGAAATATTAAAAATACTTTACACATTTGATATGTACTACATAACTACTAGTCACTAACCAAATATAAATCATATGTACCACGTTAAGAAATTAAGTGTTAGCAGAAAGAAGGTTTCAATTCTTTGCTACCTTACTTCTATGTTACTTACTGTGACGGGTTGTGCAAAGCCACAGGTAGCTCTGCAATGGCTCGAAAAACAAGCCGCAGGGCAGGAAAACCTGGCTACCGCTACTGTCTTAGCGGTCCCTGTTTACACCACTATCACACTGCTTAATGACGGCAACGAAGGCAATAACGGAGTTATCTATCATTCATTCCGCATCCCATCAATTATTAAAACGAATAATGGTACACTAATCGCCTTTGCAGAAGGCAGAAGATGGATTCCGAGCGACTATGGAGACATTAATATTGTCTTTAAGAAATCGACCAATAAGGGTTCTTCCTGGTCTGCCTGTGGAGAAGTAATTGGAAGCGGACCTGGTAGCTGGACTAATCCGACGGCTGTTTGTGACTGGAGTTTGGGTGCGAATGGTAGGATATGGCTTTTCATGGAATGGAACGATGAGCATAAACAACAATGCTCAGATTTTGCTGCATGGGGTGATAGAAGAAT
>CAMLDJ010000112.1 GCA_946478755.1 uncultured Pedobacter sp.
TGATATTAAGAACATTTAAGCCATCCTCGGTTCCAATCCACAATTGATCACTATGATTTGCGGCAAGACTCAGGACCATATTATTCGTTATTGTATTGGGATTCCTGCTGTCATGCCGAAAACTTTTAAATCCTTTTCCGCCTGGTAGAAGCAGACCTAGTCCATTTTTGGTACCGAACCATAGATTGCCCGACTGATCCTCAACTATCGACGACACCGAATTATCGCTGATACTTGATGGATCTGATGCAGTATGCTTAAAGTTTTTAAATGAGTTTGTTTGTCTTTCGTATAAATAGACTCCATTATTAGACCCAATCCACATTCTATGTTTAGAATCTTCGTAAAGGCAAGTATAGGTCATAGCAGGAAATGCTTGTTTAGGCCCGGGCTGTAAAGTGATTTTTTTTATTTTTCCGGTTTTAGGATCAAGCAGATCTAGCCCGCTAAATGTCGCGATCCATATCTTTCCCGTATAATCACTACGAACTGTACGTATGACGTTACTGCTCAAACCTTCAGCTGTATTTGCAGAAAAATTAAAAAACGAATTTTTCTTACGATCATATAAACTCAACGAACCTCCCGAGGTTCCGATCCACAAATTACCGGACTTATCTTCGTGGATTGCTCTAATATCATTAGCCTGGATTCCATGCGGGTCGTCAGATTTATGTTTGTAAACAGTGAAATTGGTTCCGTCAAATTTATTCAGCCCATCCTCTGTTCCAAACCACATTATTCCATATCGATCCTTCAAAATGACGTTAACCGTATTAGATGAAAGCCCATCTTTTGTTTTCAGGGAAGTGAAATTTATTTTTTGCTGTTGTTGTGCATAACCTGGAAATAATATCCATAAGATACACAGTAAACAACAACAAAATCTCTTAAAAGTGGCCCGGTTCAGCATGGTCTTTTGGTTACCTAAAGTTAATAAATAAGTACACCTGGCAGCATGAATCTGGAAATATAATGCTATACGCTAAGAAAAATAGATGCAGGTGTTATATTTGGTTTAGGTAACGAAAGTAGCGACAAATCAAAAAAAAGACAGCAACAAATGTTTTTTTTTGTACAACAAAAGTTGAAAATTAGAAACGACAAACCGCCAAATGGATTCATTCTTTACTTCTGATACGTGCTGTCGTTCCCCTGATAACCAAACCATTTGTAAGCAGCACTGTTGTTATTATCTTCTCCTTCCGATGTAGCATAAACACCATACAAAGCCCCTACAAAACCTCTCGCCACAGCAGTACTTAAATACTTTCCGTCAAGCTGATCTTGCACAAGCTTCCATTCATTTTCCTTTAGGCCGAACCAGAAAGAATAAGCATCTTTGTTGGCATCAATTTTAAGATAAACGTTTTTTGTTGATCCCGGCAGATCAATCTGTTTGAGCAAATCCATTTTATTTGTTGCAGGATTACCTTTAAACAACTGAATGACATCTTTATTCTTGTCGTATGACTTACATAAATAATAGAAATGATTTTCGTTCTGAAAGATGACCATCCCTGCCTTTTCATTATTCTTTTTGGTAGAAAACATCAGCTCTGTTGAGGCAGAACTCGACAAATGCTGCTGCCGTCTTCCAATAAAAGCAGGATTGCCTTTTTCAAGAATTGTTTCCGGAAGCAGCTTAATTGTGAGTGCATTTTTATTTTCCTTAAAATTATACCATGATGGATTGTGGGTACGTAAAAACAAAAACTGCGTATTGAGGCTGTCTTTAAACGGAACTTTGAAATCGAAATTCCCTGAGAGTGGTAACTGCTCCTGATGTTTCTGTTCTTTCCACGTTACCTGATATTCATATTGTACTTCTTCGTGGTCCGGGTTGATCACCGGCCAGTTATCTATCCATTTAACAGGCGCAATAAAAGTTTCCCGTCCGGTATTGTAGAAGTCTCCTTCATATGGCCGGACACCCAGGAAGACAGCATAAGTATTGCCATCTGGCCCATCGACCAGATCTGCATGACCCACCGACGAAATTGGATTTTTCCTTTTAGGGTCCAGATGTCTTTGAGTCAGAATAGGATTTTTTTCATACGGTAAGTAAGGCCCCCACACATCCTTACTTCGTAAGACCACTTCAGAGTGGTTAACACTTGTACCACCTTCAGCTGCCATTAAATAATAGTAACCATTTCTTTTATAGATATGGGGGGCTTCTATCCAAACCGGTTTTTTACTGATATCTACTCCACCATTTACAAGAATTTTCTCCGATCCCACTACTTTCATATGGTTCAGGTCCAGCTCATACATTCTTACCGTTCTGTGGCCACTATATAGTGATCTATACTCAGGAGGGTCGCTATTGTACAAAATAAATGCTTTATCCTCGTCGAAGAATAAAGAAGGATCGATACCTCTTGCTTCTTTAATATAGATAGGGTCACTCCAGGGTCCCGATGCGCTTTTTGCTGTAATTATAAAATTACCACCATGGTCTATATCAGTGCAGGTAATATAAAAAATACCTTTGTTATAGTTTATTGCCGGTGCGAATAAGCCTCTCGATATCTGCTCGCCCATAAAATCCATTTGCGAGCTTCGGTCGATCGCACTGCCAATCTGCTTCCAGTTTTTAAGATCTTTACTATGGAATACCGGGATTCCCGGAAAATAGACAAAAGTGGAGGTTACCATATAATAATCGGAACCAACCCGGCAGATTGCCGGATCTGGGTAAAATCCCGGAAGTATAGGATTTTTTAAGGTCATCTGTGCCCTTGCATCAGCGCATAAGAGAAAGAATAAGATGACATAAGAAAAGAAACATTTTTTTTTCTGCATATAGGAATTATTAATTCTACAAAACTAGCTGGCCAAAAAAATTAAGGCGACGTCATTTGTTGAATTTAAAGCTATAAATGTATCCTCTTCGCAAATTGTAACCCTGGCGGCGGTTGCATTAAAAATTACTTTTACATCCTCAATTAAACATCTGTTCTAGTATTAGTAACAAACGAACACCCTATACCCTGATAAGGTGTATACTTTTATCCTCAACTTAACAACCAATTAAACTAAGCGGCAAACCGGGTTATACCGGTAAGACTACCACAACGACTATAGCTCGGCAGCAACGTGATATCAAAGGAACTGTCGAGGTATCAGTCAAACTGGTTAAATCCGTTTTACAACCAGAAGCCAATGAAAAACGAATTCGTACTGAAGTTTTACAGCATTCTTATACTTGCTTTTTGCTGCATGGACAGCCAGGCACAAAACTATCCGTTTCGTGATTACACGTTGTCCTTTGAGCAACGCGTCGACGACCTTGTGAAAAGATTAACACTTGAAGAAAAGGTATCGCAGATGCTTAACTCTGCTCCGGCAATTGATAGATTGGGCATTCCGGCATATGATTGGTGGAATGAAACCTTACATGGGGTTGCGAGGACCCCTTTTAAAGTAACTGTTTATCCTCAGGCGATTGCCATGGCGGCAACATTCGATCGGAACTCACTTCTTAAAATGGCCGATTTTTCTGCTTCAGAAGGAAGAGCCATCTACAATAAAGCTGTGGCAGAAGGGAGAACGAATGAACGCTATCTGGGACTGACTTATTGGACCCCAAACATAAACATTTTCCGGGATCCGCGTTGGGGCCGCGGACAAGAGACCTATGGTGAAGATCCATTCTTAACCTCAATATTAGGGGACGCCTTTGTAAAAGGCCTGCAGGGTGATGATCCGAAGTATTTAAAAGCTGCTGCTTGTGCTAAACACTATGCAGTCCATAGCGGCCCCGAACCGCTCCGACATGTGTTTGATGTTGATGTGAGTGCCTATGATCTCTGGGACACTTATCTTCCTGCTTTTGAAAAATTGGTAGTGGATTCAAAAGTTGCTGGTGTGATGTGTGCATACAATGCCTTCAGAACGCAGCCCTGCTGCGCCAGCGATCTGCTTATGACTGATATTTTACGCAGAAAATGGAATTTTAAAGGCTATGTTACATCTGATTGCTGGGCCATTGATGATTTCTATAAAAATCATAAAACTCATCCGGACGCAGCTTCAGCTGCTGCCGACGCAGTGTTTCATGGGACTGATATTGATTGCGGGACAGCAGCCTACAAGGCGCTGGTAAGCACAGTTAAGAATGGTCAGATCACCGAAAAACAGATCGACATTTCCATAAAACGGCTGTTTATGATTAGGTTCCGACTTGGGATGTTTGATCCGGTTTCTATGGTAAAGTATGCCCAGACTCCAGCTTCAGTATTGGAAAGTACGGTTCATCAGGAACATGCTTTAAAGATGGCAAGACAGTCTATGGTTCTGCTCAAAAACGAAAACAACACATTGCCATTAAGTAAATCACTTAAAAAGATTGTCGTACTTGGGCCAAATGCAGATAACCCCATATCTGTTTTGGGTAATTACAATGGAATTCCTACAACCATTACAACCATACTTCAGGGTATAAAAAATAAAGTGAGCCCTGAAACCACGGTCATTTATGAACAGGCCATTAATTTCACCAATGACACTTTATTAAATTATTCAGACTTACGTAATCAATACAGTTACGATGGCAAAAAAGGTTTTAAAGCCGAATATTACGATAATAAAGACCTCGTTGGCCTCCCTACATTGGTGAGGGCGGAACAAAACCTTGATCACCTGTGGCAAGAAGGAGAATTAATAAACGCTAAGATCAAAGCTAACCATTTCTCTGCCCGGTATTCGACCAATTTTACAGCAACAGAAACAGGCACGATAACCTTTGAACTGGAAGCAGACGACGGATACCGACTTATTCTAAACGGCGAGACCGTAATTAACGCCTGGTCAAAGAACAGATGGGGCGCAAAAACCTACAAATTAAAAACGATAAAAGATTCCACCTATAACTTTATCGTGGAATACTGGCAGGGAGATGGAAAAGGTAATATAAAGCTCAGTGCAGGCAGTTTCAAGCGAACAGATTTTGACCAGCTCATTCATCGCCATCAGGATGCTGATATTTTCATATTTGCTGGTGGAATATCTCCTCAACTAGAGGGCGAGGAAATGAAAGTAGACTATCCTGGTTTCAATGGTGGGGACCGCACTTCAATTTTGCTGCCAGGAGTACAAACAGCTTTAATGAAAGCGTTGAAATCATCCGGTAAACCGGTGGTTTTTATTATGATGACAGGTAGCGCGATTGCTATACCATGGGAATCCGAACACATTCCTGCAGTGCTTAATTCCTGGTATGGAGGACAGGCCGCAGGTACGGCGGCGGCGGATATCCTTTTTGGAGATTATAATCCTGCCGGCCGGTTACCTGTAACGTTTTATAAAGGCGATCAGGACCTTGATGCCTTCAACGATTATAACATGGAAAATCGTACTTACAGATATTTCAAGGGCAAACCTCTGTACGGCTTTGGATACGGGTTAAGTTATACGTCATTCCAATACGATCAAATGACTTTACCAAAAAACATTTCAAAGGGAAAGTCGCTTGCTATAAGTGTCAGAATTACCAACACAGGTAAGATGGATGGCGAAGACGTTGCTCAGCTTTACATACTTAATCATAATAAATCAATAAAGGCACCACTAAAATCTTTGAAGGGATTTCAGCGCGTTCCTCTTAAAGCGGGAGAAAGCAAAACAGTGAATTTCATCCTATCCCCTAAGGATCTGTCATTTATTGATCCCAATGGAACTGCAAAGCAATTCAAAGGCAACCTTGAATTCAGTATTGGTGGAAATCAGCCAGACGAAACCAACAGAACCAATGGGAACACCTTAAGAAACCGTATATCCATCATTTAAATTGAGTAATTCGAATTAAAGCATCCAGGTAATGAAATCCATAAAAACAATTCTGGTCAAGGTATTACTCATTAAAATTCTATGCTTACCGGCTAAAGCCGACGATGGCCATCAACTTTGGCTAAGCAAGCCATCTACAGTTCCGGTATCGGTCATTTGCACTAAAAAATCTGCAGTACTTGACATTGCAATTAAAGAACTAAGAGGTGGATGGAATGGCATTCCGAATGCCAGCATTACGCTCAGGGTGACCCCCATAAAGTCTATCAAAAGTGACGGCTTTATCATAGAAAAGAA
Organism: uncultured Pedobacter sp.; assembly: GCA_946478755.1. The sequence goes on from CAMLDJ010000112.1 coordinate 6,091, forward strand.
TGCGATAAAGTCCAATTCTGAACTCGGAATTCTCTACGGGGTTTATGAATTATTGCGACAACAGTTGAGCGGTCGAGCTCCGGGCTATGTTTTATCGAATCCATCCTATATGCATCGGATTCTTAATCATTGGGATAATGTTGATGGATCTGTGGAGCGAGGTTATGCTGGCAATTCCATATTCTGGAGAAATGAAAAAGATTCCCTGACCATTACAGAGAAAGATAAGATGCTTTGGCAGGAGTATGCGAGAGCAAATGCTTCTATAGGTATTAATGGCAGTGTGCTAAACAATGTAAATGCTTCCCCTTTAATCTTAACCGTGAATTATCTGAAAAAGGTAAAAGTTATTGCAGATATTTTACGCCCATACGGGGTAAAAACATATCTGTCAGTTAATTTTTCCTCTCCGGTAAAAATTGGAGGACTCAAAACTGCCGACCCCTTAGATCTCGAAGTTAAAAAATGGTGGAATGATAAGGCAAAGGAAATCTATAAACTGATCCCTGATTTTGGTGGTTTTTTGGTCAAAGCAAACAGCGAAGGACAACCTGGTCCACAGGACTTCGGGCGTACTCACGCTGAGGGGGCAAATATGATGGCAGACGCACTTAAAAAACACCACGGAATTGTGATGTGGAGGGCTTTTGTTTACAGTCCTTCGGATAAGGACCGGGTAATGCAGGCTTATTCCGAGTTTCTGCCTCTTGACGGGCATTTTCGTGAAAATGTAATTATTCAGGTAAAAAATGGTCCGTTGGATTTCCAACCCCGGGAGCCTTTCAGTCCTCTTTTCGGTGGGATGAAAAAAACGGCTGTAATGCCTGAGCTTCAAATCACCCAGGAGTACTTAGGGCATTCCACACATTTGGTCTACCTATCTCCCATGTGGGAAGAATGCCTTAAAAGTGACACTTATCAGTTAGGCGCAGGAAGCACAGTGGCCAGATATACGGATGGAAATCTTCAGTATCGAAAATATACCGCGATAGCGGGGGTTGCAAATATTGGATTGGATCCAAACTGGTGCGGCCACCAATTTGCACAAGCAAACTGGTATGCATTTGGCCGTTTGGCCTGGAACAACAAAATGTCAAGTAAAGATATCGCAGAAGAATGGTTGACACTAACTTTTAAACAGAATAACCCGGCTTTTATTGGTCCAGTCAAAACGATGATGATGAACAGCCGTGAAGCAGCCGTCAACTATATGATGCCGCTGGGCCTACATCATATTTTTGCTGAAGGACATCATTACGGGCCTGCCCCTTGGTTCGAAAATAAGAATCTCAGAGCAGACTGGACTTCCGTATACTATCATAAAGCAGATTCAAAAGGAATTGGTTTTGATCGATCAGCAAGTACGGGGAGTAATGCCGTAAGCCAATACCATGAACCGCTGGCATCACAGCTCAACAATATCGAAACTTGTCCCGAATTCTTTTTGCTGTGGTTTCATCACCTTCCCTGGGATTACAAAATGAAAAACGGGAGAATATTATGGGATGAGCTATGTTACCGTTATGATAAAGGTGTAAGCCAGGTCCGGGAACTTCAAAAAATATGGGATCAGGCCCAACCCTATGTAGACCATCAACTTTTTTTGGAGATACAAAGTAAGTTAAGGCGGCAATGCCTGGACGCGCAGGTCTGGAAAGATGCCTGCCTGCTTTATTTCCAACAGTTTAGTCAACTCCCAATTCCTTATGAAATTGAGCGGCCAGTGCATGATCTGCACGCTTTAATGTACCCGGCGCCGGTTAAGATGCGTCAATAAACATTGTTTAAATCATTTGAATACACACCAATAACCCAACTTTAAATTAGCATTATGGACAAATTTAAACAGCATTCCATTCTGGGAATCACCCTGGTTATGCTGGCTGCAAGTGCCTGTCAGCAAAATGGAAAAGCGGCGAAAGTAGAAATTACGGACCGTACGAAGAAAACAAAATTCTTATCCCAGCCGCTGTTATCTGAAATTTATACCGCAGATCCCTCAGCACATCTGTTTGAAGGAAAAATATACATTTACCCCTCTCATGATGTTGAGGCGGCAACACCCGAAAATGATAATGGCGACCATTTCGATATGCGGGACTACCACATCCTGAGCATGGACAGTGTTAGCGGAAAAGTCACAGATCATGGTATTGCGCTAAGCATAAAAGACATTCCCTGGGCAGGCCGACAGCTTTGGGCTCCGGATGCGGCCTTCAAAAATGGCACCTATTATCTTTATTTTCCCGTCAAGGATAAACAGGATGTATTCAGAATTGGGGTAGCGACTTCAAAAAAACCAGCAGGACCATTTAAGGCAGAACCCAAACCAATCGGAGGAAGTTACAGCATTGATCCGGCAGTGTTCACCGATACAGAGGGCAGCAGTTACATGTATTTTGGTGGGATCTGGGGAGGCCAGTTACAACGTTGGAAGGACGGGAAATACGATTCTAATGGATCCAAGACTGATTCAGGTAAAGAAAATGAACCCGCACTTTCAGCCAAGGTCGCTAAAATGAACGGCAATATGTTGAGTTTTGACGGCCCGGTAAAAGATGTTTTAATTCTGGACAAAGATGGAAAACCTTTGTTGACAAAAGATCACGACAGACGATTCTTTGAAGGTGCCTGGATGCACAAATACAATGGCAAATATTATTTCAGCTACTCAACCGGAGATACCCATTTTCTTGCCTACGCAATCGGCGACACTCCCTATGGCCCTTTCACTTACCAGGGCACTTTCATGGAGCCTGTTCAGGGTTGGACTACCCATCACTCCATTATTGAGCAAAATGGCGAATGGTATATTTATTATCATGATACCGAGCTGTCAAATAAAACACATTTAAGAAATATTAAAGTGACCCGGTTAAAGCATAACGAAGATGGAAGCATAGCATTGATAAAGCCATCACATTAACACAATTTGCCAGTTTGAGGGTAGATCAGAAAGTACACTAAGTAATGTCCTGATCTACCACTATTATTAGCCAGGTCAATAATCATCCACAATGGGCGATGCCCTTCTTCCTCGCATCCAATCGACACGAAAAGTTACTATAAATAGCAAACACTATTTTCTATATGTGACAACAAGTGAACGATTATTTTACAACCTGATACTTGATTGTACAATATAATGCAAGATCACCTGCGTTTATCGCTGGATTAGCTGTGACTACACCGGTTGAGGATAAATATGATTTTGGTAGCGTCCTGATCAAACCTCTGTTACCGTCACTGCATACAAATCCGTAAACTTCGTCCCAACCCATTTGGCCTGCAACAGTATTCTTTCCTTCAGCAATACCTGCCAGAAACTTGTCAAATTCATTATCATGAGTTAAAAAGTCAAATTCAGCAGCGGTTATCTTATTGGTTCCCGTACTATTGTCCAACCTTCTAAAATAGGTTGTTTTAAAAGTTTTATTTTCAGCTTTAAGCTTACTTACCATTTCGTGCACACCTGCCCGCATGTCAATTGCTTTTCGATAAGTCGTACCCCCCTCGCCGGCAACATAATAAGGATAAACCTGAAGTGTACCTGTCAAATTTGTGAATACTGCCTGATCGGCTTGTTTACCTTTAATTGCGGTTGTCCAATATAAATTTGCAGCATTACTTGTCAGGGTAAATCCTTTTGCTGCATATTCTGCCTTATTTGCATTAACGAAATTTGTGGCCGTTACAGTAGTATTGGTAGCATAAGTGATGGCTTTCGTTAAACCTGCAAATTTAATTTCTCCTGTTCCACTGTTACCCAGAAGACTCAATCCACCTTGCCTTGCCCCCACAAAAGCATTGCAGAGCACAGCAGTATCACTTGGAGAAACCAGATAAAACTGGCCCGCATTTAATACAGGATCCGTTCCCCTGGTTCTTGGAAGATAGCCTACAAAATTAAACTTATCTGCATTTATCACTGCTTCCGCAGCTATTGCACCAATATCCCTGTTCTGTTCCAGGGAATAAAACGGTCCCCGCTTATATTGGGCACGCACATTAAACTCTGCTTTATTTCCTACGATGATGGCAAAAGTTTCCTGTGTACCAATCCCATTCCGATCGGTACGCAGGTAAGAAAGATCCTGAACCAATAGCAATTTACCATTAGTACTCCCTTTTTTGATCACCATAAAATTATCACTGACCAGCCCCACATAATTACTTTCATTTTGAAATGTAAATGTTGCGGTCACATTTGTTAACGGCAGGATTGAATCGTCAATTCGATAAGCATAATAGATCACCACATCTTTTATACCGGGTGCAAAATTCCCGGAATCATCTATAGCATTTTCCGGCTCAGTTTTTACAATATGTGAAGACAATGAAAAGACATCGGTAGTTGTACTTATTGTGAATTTTGTAAGTGGCAAAGCGGAGCTTATCTTTAATTGATACACGATGTCGCTTCCCTGCTCATAATCCTTTAACGGACCTGTCACAACAGTGGTTCCACCTGAATTAACAGTATCTTTTGCTGCATATTTAAACACCTGGGGCTGGGATAAAACCGGCAGTTCCGTTCCCTTCTCACAGGAATTGAGAAGCAGGACGAACGGTAGGATTCCAAGACTAAATATTCTCTTTTTCATATGTTATGATTTTAATGTTGATCTAAATAAAAATGCGATGCTCAGTCGGCCTTAATGTTGCCGTTATAGACAGGAAAATACCAGCTGGAACGGTTTCTCAACCTCGCTTTTATTGCACTTTGCATGTTTACCGGATATTTTTTTGCAATGATCTCTCCAAGAAAATCTATATCATCCGGATATCGTTTTGCCATCCTTATGATGTCAGTCCAGCGACGTCCCTCAAATGCGATTTCCATTGCACTTTCTTGTAGAATAAGTTTATCAACCTGCTTCATCACATCGTTATCATTTGGACGCTCAATATACAGTGGCGCCACTCCAACCCGGTTTCGGGTGCCTTTCATCGTATAAGCCTGGGTAGTAATACCGTTAAATGTCTGTAAGGCCAGGTAAGGCAGGTTCCTGTGGTTATAGATCTCTGCCAGCAATAAAGCTTTATTGGCATCGCGATAAAGATTAAAGAACATATCGTTATCACTGTATTTGTCATTTATCAGCACATTTTTTTCCACGCCACGGCTTTTGCCAACGTACTTGAAAATGAGTGTATCTTGTCCGCTCACGAAATAAGATCCTTTTTCCCCTCTGATATAATCTCCATAACCTCCTATTACAGGCGTTCCATCCGCATTCAAAATGTCCAGCGATCCAAGAGGATTATAGGTCTCATCAATAAAATATCCCCTGGCAATTGTTGTCTGATAAACCTGCAACATCATTGGAGCTGTTTTCCAATTGTTTATGGCATTAGCACTAGGTTTTAGCGCATATACTGCCCCATTTTTATTTCCTGTCCATTTAATAAGGCTATTAAACTGGTTCCTGGAACCATCATAATTAATTGCCATAGCCACTGAATTAAAATATATGTTTTTATCATTATTCCTGGTTATCAAATGCATCCACTTTGTGTATTGGCCTCCAAACATAGAAAAGCGGGTTGCAGGCGCATTATTTTCAAGCCCCTCATCAAAGAATTTAATTGTGTTCCAGGCTTTATCCCAGTCATTTGCATAGACATAGAGTTCAGCTAAAAGGAACCGCGCGCTGATGTTGTTAAACTGTCCCATAGCATTCATCTTATCATCTGCACCGAGGGCGTCAATTTTCAGAAATTCCATCTCATCAAGCACGTCGCCGCATTCTTTAGCAAGTCGTATAATGAGCTGATCATTGTTAACCGGCACTTGCTGCCTAACCTGATCAGCTGTAACAACGCCCTCTTGAATATATGGCACATCACCCCAGATTTTGATCAGCTGAAGGTAAGTCCAGGCCCTGATATATGTCACCTCTGCAATATTATAGCTGTACATGCTTTTATTGTAAACGGGGTCAATTTTAGCCAGATCCGCAAAACTCTTTAAGGCCTGATTACAGGCAATGATCAGCCTGTAAAACTTGGTATAATCTGTATAAGGATTTGACGCGGTTACCCTATTCTCTGCAATCTCACGAATGTATTTATCTGCGCCCCGGGCAGCAACAACCAAGTCACCTTGTACCTCGCCTGCCAGAAAAATCTGATCAGTTAGCGGCTGCATAAGTCCATAAAGCCCTTGTATAGCTGTAATTGCATCTGTTGCAGTTTTAACTGCATTTTCCGCGCGGACCATATCATTAGGTTCAACAGTCATAAACTTTTTGCAGGACAACGAAAACAACATTGTAATTGCCAGAACCAGGTAAACTATTTTCTCTCTTTTCATCTTGTAAAATTTCATTTTAACCATTCGATTTATAATCCCAGTTTTATTCCAAGCATAAAAGTTTTTGACTGCGGTACATTTCCAAAGTCATAACCTCTTGAAAACACATCATATCCGATTGCTCCCTCCGGGTCCCATCCAGAATAATCTGTGAAGGTGATCAGGTTGTAACCTGTTACATATAGCTGTGCATTTCTGATAAAATGGAATTGTTTTTTTAGATTATAGGCTAGGGTTAATATGCGCATCTTCAGGTATGATCCGTCTTCAATATAATTTGAGGATGCTCGTCTGTTACCCAGCGGGTCTCCGTAAGCTGCTAAAGGAATATTTGTTACATCTCCTTCAGCAGTCCATTTATTCAATGCAGTTACCAGCTGATTTTCATACATCCCCCCATTTTCCAGCTTTGACCCTAAAACATTTAGCACATCGTTTCCGTACGAGAAGGAAAAGACTGTATTTAGGTCGAAGTTTTTGTAGGAGATCCCACCAGTCAATCCACCGAACCATTTGGGATTCGGATCTCCAATTACCTGCCGGTCAAGGTTACTGATCATTCCATCGCCATTCACATCTTCATAATGTGCATCCCCGGCTTTAGCAGGCGTCCCCAGGTCAGAACTCAGCCCTGAGGAATTGGCTTCAGCTGTTGTTGAAAAAACACCGAGATACTTATATCCATAAATCAGTCCTGCCGGACTGCCTACCTTTGCAATGGATTCATACCCATTTATTCCATCTATTATAAATCCATTCGGCAGGCTTTTAACCTTATTTTTATACCTGGCAATATTAACACCAAAATTCCACTGATAATCACCAGAGTTCCCAAATGTACTAAGAGCTAATTCAAATCCTTTGTTCTTAATTGATCCGGCATTTCCCCAATAAAAGCTATGCCCATAAGCGCCATCGATAAAATTCCTTACCAAAAGATCATTTGTAGCCGCATTATAGTAATCAAAACTAACAGCTAAAGTCCTTCTTAATATAGAAAGATCTGCTCCAAAGTTGTAAGATTTGGTTGTTTCCCATCTGATCTGATTGTTACCCATCGTTGCGGGAGCTAAACCCGGACTAATCAGATATGATGCATCGCCATACAGTGAGTACCTTGCGTCGATCGGTATATCCTGATTGGCGGTTAAACCGATGGATGATCGTACAGTCAGTTCATCCACAAAAGTAAGGTCTCGGATCCAGGGTTCTGATTTAAGCCTCCAGCTGACATTTACATAGGGTAACACTGCAAAAGGAACTGAACCAACTGTTATACCACCAGCCTTCTCCCCAAATTTCGAGGAACCATCTAAACGCAATCCTGCTTTAAAAAATAACTTTTCACGAAATCCATATTCGCTATTTGCAAATGCCGATAGGGTATGATATCTCTCTTTAGAACCATCACCTAATACCCTTGTCCCGTCATTCAAAGCCTGGAAAGGGTCGTCAGGCGCATGTCTGGACAATCCGTAGATACTGGTAGCACTGGAAATCTCTACGCTATACCCCCCATAAGCATGCAGGCGATGCTCGGTACCCAACTGCTTATTGTAGGTAAGCGTATGCTCAAAGCCCAGTAGCTGATAATTGAGCATTTGCTGCTCTGAGGTACGGTCAAACCTGGGATCAGAATTCATTGGGATGATGGCTTTGGCGGGTGTGAATCTGTCTTCTTCAAGTCCCCTCTGGTCAAGCGAAATTACGGCCTTGGTACTTAATGATTTATTGATATTAAGCTGTCCATAGACACTACCCATAACCCAAAAATTCTTTTGTTCATTGGTAACCGTCTTTACTACGGCCATAGGATTACTTAAATTATCAAATGTGGGTACGGTGAAAAATTCGCTGTTAACGCCCCTGCTCTTCTGAATGTAAGCTGAGGTTACAGGAGGTTTAATAAGGCTTAAATAGAGTGGATTAACGCGTTCTTCAAATCCCTGGTCCATCAAATTCTTTTGAGTCCTGCTAAACGAGATCCGGGTACCGGCTACAAAGTTTTTTAATATTTTGAAATCAAGATTAAATCTGGAAGTAAAGCGGTTTGCGCTTACTTCTGTAATATTTCCCTCTGCATCATTATATCCAACCTGGAAAGAATACTTCGAAGTTGCATCGCCGCCCCGGAGGTTGATATAAAAATCATTTGTGAATGCATTTTGAGTGATTTCCCTCTGCCAGTTTGTGTTGTTCCCATATAACAGGTAATCCTGGCTGTTTTGATCAGTATTGAAAATGGGAAATTTAGTTTGGATTTCCTGTTCTGACATGCCCTGGCTATATAATCTTCCTGACAGATCAGGAAGGTATTCAGATGAGCTCATCATGGGCAGTTCTTTAAACCGGGTAGTTAAGCCACTTTGCATAGCTACATCTAAAAATGTTTTTCCGTTTGTACCCTCTTTAGTCGAAATGATAAAAACGCCATTTGCGGCTCTTGTTCCATAAATACCAGATGCAGATGCATCTTTCAGAATTGTGACAGACTCAATATCCTTTACATTAATGTCGCTTAAAACATTGTAAACATTGCCTCTCGCTACAGAATTTTTGAAGGTTAGGTTGTAAATCGGGACTCCGTCTAAAACAACCAGGGGCTCGCTATTGGTATAAAGAGAACGGACTCCCCGTAGGTTGAACTTTACGCCCTCACCTGGTGTTCCTGAATAGGCATTAGATTCCAAACCAGCAACCTTGCCCTGAAGCAATTCGGTTAGATCCCTGGCCCGGTCATTACTATTAAAAATTACTTTATTTGCACCTTGCACATCCTTTTCATTCACTGTATTGTACGGCAACCGAACTATTGATTCGCCTATGGATAAATGCTCTGGCACAATCATTACGGTTATTTTTGCCTGACCATTTAATGGGGCCTCTTTTGTTTGATAACCCGCATAGGAAACCAGCAGGGTTGAATAAAAGGATGGAACTTCAAGGGAGAATGTACCATCATCATTTGTATTAATATTCCTGAGTATGGATCCTTTAATAGAAACGTTAGCATCTTTTAAAGGCATTAACGTCAGATAGTCAACTATCAATCCTTCAATTTTGGCTGGGCTCTGGGCATAAGGTTTTTCCCAGATGAAGATCAATACGATAAAAATGTATAAATATTTTAACATGTGAATTTTCTTAAATAATCAATTTTGTTTACAGGCTAATTGCTAAATGGGATCATCTTACCCTGCTCATATCGGTATAAACTTTATCAGGCACATTTCAAGTTTATTCGCTGTGGAATTTAAAGGTCCGTATGCGGTACATTTTAGCGTTATAGTGGCAGGTCCATCCGCAGACAGGGTAATATTCCCAAGATCAGCATCTAAAGCCGGGATCGCATTTTCCCCCTCAGGCCGTGTAAATAAAACAGATACATCTAAATTTTGCTTAAGTGGTACGTTTCCGAAACTGGCACTTAAAATAGCTCCTGTAGTGATAGGAACATATTGTAGCGTTACTTTATAATTCCCTGCAGTCAGAAATGGCAATGTAAAGTCAATTTCCCCCCCCAGGTTATTAAAATTAAATTCAATCGCCCTGTTATGCAATGCTACCGCAGCTTTGGTCACAATAGCAGATGATGCCCCCATGGAGAACTTAATATTAGGATTGATAATAAATTGAGTTCGCTTTGCG
>CAMLDJ010000113.1 GCA_946478755.1 uncultured Pedobacter sp.
CGAAAAACACCAAAGCCCGGTTCTAAAGAATATGATGTTGAAAATACGCAGAACCTGAACATGCCGGAGTTTCACAGCAGTACCAACCGCAGGGAAAGCAGTGAATTGCCCCCGGTTGAAAATCTGGACTATCAGTATATTGAGGATGAGGACCAGTATACGGAAGGAACGGACCGGTCTAGGAATTTGGAAATGCCGGAGAACAGGCTGGGGAATGAAAGGGATGATGATGAAGACGAACAAGAAAAGCTGATCAATCCTTAGGCTGAATTTATGGCTATATGCCGGTTTAAATTTTTTCTCCTCCCCTCCATTTTTTAATATTCATCATTGCTTTTAACTGTTCATGCAAACCTATAATATCCCCAATTATAAAGTACTCTTTTAAATTGTTTTTAATAGTGGTCCGCATAATTCTTTTGACCACATCTTTATGAACCTCGCCAATTTCCCGAACACGGTTTAAAAGGTTTAATGACAACAATGCGAGCAGAGCGCTGATTAAAAAAAGAAAATTCCACTCGTGAAGGGAAACAAGACGAAATATTTTACTTAGATATGGACTACTGTACTGCACGGTAATGGAAAGGCTTCTTTCGGAAAAAACATCGGCAAGAAATCCGCCAAGCAATGGCCCAAGGGCAGAAAACACGGCGGTAATAATATTTTTAACAGATAGGTATACGATAGCATCTTTTTGAGGGGCAAGTTTTAATCCAATATTTGTAAAAGCGAGATTAATTCCCGAGGTGGCTATACCGCTGAAGATATGGATCATAGCCAGTAAAGCAAGATTCGTATAAAGATGCGAATAGATCCCTGCAAAGCACCAGGCAATGATACAGAGGATATAAATAGGGGCACTTAGTGCGATAATGCTTTTATTGGAATAGCGGTCGGAAAAGACGCCCCAGATTCTTATCGTTAAAATACTTGCTACCTGGCTGATCACGGAAAGAATGATGATATACGATAAAGGCAATCCCAGGCTTTTGATCATATAAACCGTAAAAAAAGGGGTAGCAATATTCAATGCAAATACCCATCCTGAATTAAAGACCAGTAACCGCCTGAAGTTAACGTTTTTTAAGGGTAATTTGAAAAGAGCCAAAACATTTGTTTTGGATAGGTATGACTGTGGCTCGGGTGCTTTTGAGAGTGTATACGCGCCTATTATACCTGCAATACCTGCCGTTATAAAGAAGGCACCATACGTTTTCAGTTCATACTGATCATACTTACTTTTCACAAAATCAATCAATACGGCCAGAACGATACTCAGCACAACGTTAAGTGTTTGCGTGTACCTGCCGCGCCTGGAAAAGTACGTGCCAAGCATCTTTTCCGGAACCATATCCTTCATCCATGAATTCCAACTCGGTCCTGCTATCGACCCAAACAGGTAATGGAAAAACAAGAAAAAGATGAGCATATTTACGGATCCTGATGAAAATAGTAAGACATTACAACCGACGATTATAAGTGGGATCCTGGCCAGAAATGAGCAATAAACGGCCACAGCCCGTCTGTTGTGATATCTGCCAACCAGCCATACAGACAACAGCTGGAAAATATTTGTAAACATGGGTAGCGCAGCCAATATACCTATCTGCATATTGTTGGCACCTAATAGTAGTGCCAATGCAACAAGAAAAGCTCCTCCCGTAAAAGAGGTCATCACTTCTGCAGCCAATCCATCCCAGATTACTATTTCCAGACCTTTTTTTATTTCCTCCTCAGTTAATACTGTTTTTGGTTTTAAATACATTTGCGATCGGATTAGCAGTAGTTTTTCTAAAAGTAAATACCTTCAGGTTGCCTTCCATATAATTGCAGACCCAGGCCTCCAGCTTATTGTCGTCTTCATGAATAGCTATTCCCACAGGTTTGCCTGTGCATCTAAGAGAATAAATTTTACTGAAACTTTGCCGATTGACTTTGAAAACATCGACTGCGTTTCCTCCATAACAGGTTACAAATAGAAACTTTTGGTTTTTTGACAAGGCTATTGTCCTTGGTTGCTGTCCGGTTTGTGCCGTAAATAGCACTTTGCCTGTTTTTTCTTCAATGCAAGCTATTTTTGAAAGTGCATTGAATGAGGCAAACAGATGACCTGTTGTGTCGGCGGTCAAGTGTCTGGGATTTAACGGTACTACAAATGTCTTTTCAATTTTCCAGCGTTTATTATTGATGACCGCTATGGTATTGCCGCCCATTATTGCAATGTATGATCGATGATTTTTGTCTATCACGGTTATTCCTCTGGGTGTTGCAGAAGTTCCGATCGTTGCTATTTTTTTGCCATATGGAGGAAGGGTATCGTTGATCTTTAAGACACTAATCGTTTTTGAACTCCAGTTACTAACCAGCAGATAATTGTTATCTGCTGTTCTGGCAATTACCTTGGGGGTTTTTCCGGTTTGGATCAACGGCAGGTTGATCGTGTCTTTAGTTTGTGTTTCGAAATTGGTCACATATGCCCGCTTATTTGGGGTATAATAGTGAGACCCGCCCGGTAAAAGAGAATCGAGAAAAATTGGAACCACGCCTCCGGCATTATGTAAAGAAACCCATAAAATTTTATCATGGTGACTAAAGCATGCCTCTACCGGTTTTTCTGCAAAGGAAGGTAAAGGTTTATGCCGCAAGTAATCTATTCCCGTCGCTTTAGTCGGACTAAAAACAATTTCCCGAACCATCTTTTTTTTGGCCTGGCTAAATTCGTAGATGCTCATAGCTTCCAGATTAAGCGCATACAAATTTGTTCCGCTTGAATTGAATAATACTGATTTTACACCATATGAAGAATGGAGAACTTCAGTTTGTTCAAAGATCAATTCCGAGTATATTTTTACTTGATCAGGCCCTTGTTTAACAGCAGGGGTATGATCAGAACTGATCGTGTGATTTAGCACAAGCATGCAGGTTATCGCCGTTAAACATAAATGATTTTTCACAACGATACGATCTGGTTTAATAAGAAAAAGGATAAGTCTCAGGGATCTGGTGGCTGTCGGGTCTGAGATACAACGGATGAAGTGCGGAAGTTTCATCGATGTAAATGAACGCATCATATCTGGAGCTAAGTACTGAAGGCACATAGTTCCCATTTCTTTCGCGTTCGGGGTGGTAAACAACTCCAATTGCCCGATGTGGTAATACGGTATCAAAGCGCTGTTTTTTAATTCTATCAAATACCAGAAGTTTGTCTGCTGCAGATTCCTGATGCAGTATTTGCTCTATGCTGCCGGTACGAGCGGGCGGCACATCCATCACCTGCATCTCAGCGCCCCACTCGTCAGCTGCTACCACTGATCCGCTGTAGGAGCCAAAGCCAACCAGTATCACATCTTTCAATCCCATTTCTTCCCGGGCCAGTTGTCCGATATTGATCATGCCGGCGGAATGCATATCTGTATATCTGGCGTCGCCGATATGTGTGTTATGTTCCCATACAATGGCCTTTGCTCCGGCTCCATAAAATTTACGCAATCTGTACAGTGTTTCCATCATATGTGTGTCCCTGAGGTTCCAGGTATTGTCATTAAGACTCGTCATATTTCTATAGTAGGCTTCGGCATTGACGGCGATATGTGCATTCTGTTCCGTATTGAACGCTGCTTCCGCGTCATGGTCATAATCTGGGGCATTTTTACGGATTTCGGTGAGCATGCTGATCAGTGAATCCTGGCAAGAATCTGACAGGGTAAACTGGTCCCGGGCATATTTATATTCGTCTCTGCCATAGGGCTCAAAACATAACATCGCCTTTTTTGCCGCTTCTGCAGCAATAGGATCGGTTTTTTCCAGATACCCGGTAATGACATCCATTGATTCCCAGAGGCTATAGACATCAAGTCCGTAAAATCCAATTTTTAGGTCAGCGTTCAGACCGGCATTATAAGCCTTTAGCCAGGCAGCCAATGCTGCTACTTCCCAATTGGCCCACATCCATGTTGGCCATCTTCTAAAATTGAGCAGCACTTCTTCGGGCTTTTTGTCTCCCGATTCGTATCCTTTAACATATCGGTTCAGTTTGTAGCAATCCGGCCAGTCGCCCTCTACCGCAATGAAATTAAAACCTTTCTCTTCAATCAATCTTTTTGATATAGCTGTCCGCCAGGTATAGTACTCATGTGTACCATGTGAAGCTTCGCCAAGTAACACACAGTGGGCATCACCTATCCGATACATTAACGGATCGAGAGCTTTTGCTTCTTTCAGACTATAAGTCTGTTCTTTTTCAATCGTTGAGCTAAATAACGGCTCTTTAATGTAAGGTTCCATCTCATTTCGATTTAAACATTCGCTGAGGGCTTCGTTAATTTATTTAATCTGACTTTATCAGGGCCAGTACTTTTTCGTCTGTGAAGTCTTCAAACTGATCGTACACCTGACCAACCCCATAAAAATCATCTGGCTGCACCAATACCTCTATTGCATCTGCTTCATTCAGGTGAATATCATAATTGTGTCCTGATACCGGTGCTGCAACAATTATCCTTCCGGCTCCTTTTCTTCGGCAGAGGCGTATGACGGGAACAAGTGTTACGCCCATGGCAATCCCATCGTCTGTAATAATTACCGTACGGTCTTTCATTTCGGGCAATGGCTTTGAGCCCCGGTAAACTTCAACCCTGCGTCGTACTTCTACAAGTTGTTTTTCGATGATGTCTTCAATTACTTCCTGATTAAGCATGTCTTTACCAAAGGCCGCTACATAGATTTCTGAGTTTTCGCTCACCGCACCAAAGCCTGTTTCTTCTCTTCCGGGAAGAGGCAACTTCTTGGCAACTATAAAGGACAACTCTGCTTCCAGGATTCGCGCAACATAATATCCTACAGCTATTCCACCACGGGGAATCCCAATGATCAGCGGATTGAGGTTCTTGTATTTCGGCTTTAGGAAATTACCTAACTGCTCTCCGGCATGCTTTCTGTTTTTAAATGGCCTGTGTTTTCGAGTATGGTTCATCATGGATTATTTACATTATTTCACCAAATCAAAGCGATCTATTGGCTTATCTTTTTTTGGTAAAGTGCCGAACAATTTATCCCATAACATAGAACTTACCCCAAAAGCCTTATCGGGATATCTGTAATGATGCAGGTGGTGATTTCTCCATAATGCTTTTAAGTATTTTGGGGGAGCATAGCTGTGGATAGCAAAATGAATAGATACGTAAATGAGATATCCCGAAATAAAGCCGGAAAAAAAGACCATTGCATACCCTCCGGATGCTGAGATCAATAATGAAATCCCGTAAAATAGAGAAAAAACTACCGAGGCCATTAAAATGCTGGGTACCGGAGGCATAAACAATCTGCTTTTATCCCTCGGGAAATCATGGTGGTTCTCGTGAATGATGTAGACCAGCCGCTTACCCATGTCGCTGCTGGCTTCGAAATGAAAGAGAAAACGATGAACCAGGTATTCGAATAAAGTCCAGCTTAGCATCGCAAAAAAAAATATAGCCGTAATTAGTTTAATACTGTAATGAAATTGTAGCCGGGCATAAGCCACTAAAAGAATGTTTACAGGAATATATATAGAGTAAATAACCCAGGGTCTGGTTTTAGTCAGCATCTCCAAACGTTGGTTACTGAAAATTCTGGCCTGTCCTTTATTGCTAATCGGTTTGGAAATCATGCTTGCTCCTTTCTAATTAAATGAGAGAACGGCTAATGAGATAAGGAAAATCGAAGAACTATCGTAAAGCCGCAATATGATGACGTATTTTTTGGAACAAATAAGGGGGCGAAACTGTTTCTTAAAATCTGAAAAATATATCCCCTGGCAGGTGCTTATGTTGCTAACCTCATTTTATTGCAAAGGTATTTACCACCATCAAAACGACAAAAAAAGGGGCATTACCGTGTTTCTACGTATTTTTTTTTAGTGACGAACAAAGTCGATACTCTCCTGTTAATAAGATGCAGGGTTTACCAAGAGAAGTGAATAGCTGCAAGAATGTAAACTGATTTAAAAAAATAAATACTATGGAAAATTCGAATCGAAAAACACAAAACATGCCTAATGGACATCTTCATGAATTATTTGTTGATGAGTTAAGAGATATTCTGGGGGCTGAGAAACAGTTGTTAAAAGGTTTAAAAAAACTATCTTCAAATGCCCACAGCACAGCTTTGAAATCGGCATTTGAAGAACATTATACACAAACAGAAGGACAGATCGAGCGGTTAAAACAAACTTTTGAATCTATCGGACTAAGTGCAAGGGGCAAAAAATGTAAGGCTATGGAGGGATTGCTGGAAGAGGCAGACGAGATCATTGAAAGCTTTGAAAAGAGTCCGGTTTTAGATGCAGCACTAATTGCTGCGGCCCAAAAAGTGGAACATTATGAAATTGCGAGTTACGGCTGCCTGGTTACCTATGCCAAATTAATGGAACACACACAAGCTGAAGAATTACTGAGTGCAACTTTAGCGGAAGAAAAGGAAACTGATGTTAAGCTTACGGATATTGCCATGACTGAAGCCAATGTGATGGCATAGGTGCTAATGGTATGATATAGTGTGTTTTAGGAGCCCTGTTTTGCATAACAGGGCTTTTTTATTTGTCAGCCTGAGTTTTTTCTATCAGATATTGTGCATTGGAAATGGCATAACCTTTAACATCATTATTAAAATAAATGTAGGCCTCTTTAACGTTGGACCTGGATTTTATCTTGTGCGAAAAGCTGTCCAGCTCCTCTTTGCTGTAATTGGAAGCGTATAGTTGTGTTGCGCCGTGCATGCGATAATATAGGTGAGGCGTATTACTAATGATGTCATCCGGGAAATCCGGATGATTCATGCCACAGAAACCGATATGATGTTTCCCTAAACTATCATATACTTCTTTTTGCCACCAACTTACATGCCTGAATTCTACCACGTTTCTGTGTGAATGGTTTAGACTGCTGATGATCTGTTCAAGTCTTGTTTCGGAGAAAACAAAATTAGGGGGAAACTGGAATAATATACAGCCGAGTTTTTGCTTTAAACCCTGATCAACTATCTTATAAAACTCATCGATCATTGAAGCTGTTCCATGGAGCTTTTTATAATGTGTGATAATTCGGGGTGCCTTAACTGAGAAAAGAAAGTCTTCCGGACTTTTTTGATGCCATTTCTCTAAAACTGAAAGTTGTGGGAAGCGATAAAAAGTCACATTTAATTCTAAGGCACTAAAAAAGCGGCAATAGTATTCAAACCATTTCTTTTCTGGAAGGTCTTTAGGGTAAAATTCTCCTTTCCAATGCTTATAATGAAATCCTGAACATCCTATTGAATAGACCATATTTAAGTCAATAATTAAACGTTGTTGTTTACTCAAAAACTATGCTCCGGATAAAGAGAAATTTACCTGAATGCTGCTGAAATCTACCCGTTTGCAGCAGATGTAAATACCTGAATTCTAAAATTAACCACCGTTTTAATATTTGTAATATATTGTTTGTCAGGGTGTTGACTTTTGTTTCTGGTGATTTGCTTTTGACCTAAGCAAAAGTTGTCTGAAAACATCTGCTAAGAGACGCTGTTAACCAAGGAACATTATAACCCGGGCTTATGGAAAAACAGTTCTGTCTTTAATAACATACAATGCAATGGCAGATTAACAGGACAGAAGAGCTTTCTGAAAAGAAGCAGACCTCCAAACCTCAATTAAAAATATAAAGGCAAAGGACACGCCTGGAGGATATAATGAAAAGAAAACATTGAGTCTTTAAAACTACAATTATGGAAAACCAAAATGAGGAATTGGACCCGAAGCAGCAGAAAAAGCAGCCGGAACAAGACCGACAGGGTCAGGATAATAACCACGCTGGTGATTACAGTAATGATGCAGGAGTCATTCCAGACGAAGAACTTAGAGGCAGCGATGCGGATAGAGATTCAGGGTCAGACAATAAACCAGCAGACAAGGATATGGACATAGATGAGAATGCAGGTGGAACAGCAATCTAGACTTCGGATCTTTACCTGGCATATTCATGGAAGTTATCTTTTCTATTTGTCGCAGGGAAATTATGATATTTTCATTCCTGTGAACGAAGGGAGAACTGAGGGATATTACGGAAAAGGTAACACTTTCCCTTTTGGCAATAATGTGTATGAGGTTGAAGCCGGTATGGTCAGACAATTGGAATTCGATTTAATTCTGTTTCAGACAGATGAGAATTACTTCCACGACCAATACGATATTTTATCAGAAGAACAACGACAGTTGCCCAGGGTTTACCTGGAGCATGATCCGCCCTGGGAACACCCCACCAATGCCAAGCATCCCGTTACTGAACCGGATGTGACCTTAGTGCATGTTACTCATTTTAACAGGCTGATGTGGGACAATAATGGACTAAAGACCGTGGTCATTGAACACGGAGTTACGGTCCCGGAAGTTAAAGCCGGTCAAAAAATAGAAAAAGGTATTGTTGTCATCAATAACCTGCCTTCCAGGGGTCGCTTGCTGGGACTGGATATTTTTAACGAAGTGCGAAAACGGGTGCCTTTAGACCTGGTAGGCATGGGTGCTGAGTCATATGGTATAGGGGAAGTGCTTCATCCTGATCTTCCGGCCTTTACTGCTCAATACCGTTTTTTCTTTAATCCAATCCGTTACACCAGCCTTGGATTGGCCGTTTGTGAGGCGATGATGCTTGGGATACCAATTATCGGGCTTGCGACTACAGAAATGGTGGTTACTGTTCAGAACGGTTATTCTGGCTTTATTCATACCGACATCGATTACCTGATTGGGAAAATGAACGATCTTCTGGCTCATCCGGAGAAAGCCGAAGAAATGGGGGGAAATGCTAAAAAGGTAGCCATGGAACGTTTCGATATTAACCGTTTCACGGGACAATGGGAGCAGTTGTTTCGACAGGTTGTCGAAGCTAAGATGTATGGTGCTATGATCGCTTCATAACAAATAAAAACAAATATACTGATGAAAAACAGAATAGCTATAATCAGCGAGCACGCTTCTCCAATTGCCGAACTTGGTGGGGCTGACGGGGGGGGGCAAAATGTATATGTGGCTGAAATTGCCACTCAACTCGCACAAAAAGGATATACCGTTGATATTTATACCAGATGGGAAAATTATAACCTGCCCCGGATGGTAAACTATAGGCCCGGTGTACGTGTGATCCATATGGAGGCAGGGCCTATAGAGGTTATTGCTAAAGAAGAATTACTTCCCTACATGGATGACTTTGCGAACGAAATGAGAAGGTTTATCTATGAAGAACAGGTTACCTATAATTTGATCCATGCCAACTTTTTTATGTCTGGTTTAGTGGCCCTGCGGTTAAAGGAGGTGCTGAACATTCCTTTTGTGATCACCTTCCATGCGCTTGGGCATGTAAGGCGAATCCATCAAAAGGACCAGGACAGGTTCCCGGTCGAACGACTCTATATAGAACAAACTTTAGTGAAAGCGGCGGATAAAATCATAGCAGAGTGCCCTCAGGATAGGGAAGATCTGATCAGTTACTACAGTGCAGATCCGGAAAAAGTCTGTATTATCCCCTGTGGATTTAACCCGGATGAGTTTTTTCCGATTGATAAACAGTTGTCTAGAGAGGCACTTGGGCTGGATCCTGAGGCAAAGATCATTTTACAGTTGGGGCGTATGGTGCCCCGAAAAGGTATAGATAATGTGATCCGTGCGCTTGCTTTATTGAAACAGCGGGAAAATGTTAAGCTGGTCATCGTTGGTGGAGAATCAACAGTTCCTGATCTGGCATACAGCCCGGAACTAAAAAGATTAAAGGCACTCAGCATTGACCTAAATGTGGAAGACCGGGTGATTTTTACAGGCAGAAAAGACCGGGAGCAGTTAAAAGTATATTATGATGCCGCCGATGTATTTGTTACAACGCCTTGGTATGAGCCCTTTGGGATTACCCCATTAGAAGCCATGGCTTGTGCAACACCTGTTATCGGTGCCGATGTTGGTGGGATAAAGTACAGTGTAATAGACGGAAGAACGGGTTTCCTGGTGCCGCCAAAATCTCCCGGATTGCTGGCCGATAAAATTGCTTTATTGTTGGATAACGAGAACCTGATGAATAACATGGGCTCCTGGGCGTTGAAACATGTTCATGCTTTATTTACCTGGGAAAAAGTAACAGAACAGCTGCACGAACTATACCAGATTGTGCTTTGTGCCGGAGAGGAGCAGCACCTTAACGATGTCGGGCTGATTGAAGATGCCTTTGAGGATGCGGCCATGACACTGAAAAAAGCATCCTTATCTTTAAGTGAACAAATTGCAAATGCCGGGCAATGTTTGAGCGCAGCATTAAAAAAAGGCAATAAAATCCTGGTATGTGGCAATGGGGGAAGTGCAGCGGAAAGCCAACATTTTGCAGCGGAGCTGGTGGGGAGGTTCGAGCTCCCTTTCCGGAGAGGGCTGCCGGTTATTTCTCTTACCGCAGATACTTCTGTGCTTACTGCCTGGTCTAATGATTTTGGATTTGATGAGGTGTTTGCCAGGCAGGTACAGGCTTATGGGCAACCTGGAGATATCTTATTGTGTATGAGTACCAGTGGTTCATCTGCTAATCTTATTAAAGCGATGAAGGTGGCCGGTGAAATGAGTATGATCTGTATCAATATGCTGGGAAAAAGCGGGGGAGAGGCTGTTAAGTATGGCCTCATCAATTTAATTGTTCCTTCAAACAATACACAGAGAATCCAGGAAATCCATTTGCATATGGTACACTTATTATGCACCATAGTGGAAAATCATGTGTTTGCCGGCCAAAACTCCGTTAAGATTCCATTAGGGAAGATCAGCCAGTTTAAGTCCGCGCCTTTAAAGATTAACGCCAAGTCAGGGCAAAATTATGACAGCTAAAAAACAAGCTATTTTTTTGGACAAGGACGGGACGCTGATTCCGGATATCCCGTACAATGTAAATCCGGAATTAATTACGCTTTCAAGTGGGTCAGTAGCCGGTTTAAGACGTTTTATGGAAGCCGGTTATCTGCTCGTGCTGGTATCCAATCAACCCGGGGTGGCCCACAGTTATTTTCATGAGCACGCATTGATTTTTGTAGAAACAAAGATCATTACACTGTTAAAGGCCCAGGATGTTCTTTTAAGTGCTTTTTATTATTGCCCGCATCATCCTGAAGGAATTGTGAAGGAATATAAGATCCGGTGTGATTGCAGAAAACCAAAATCCGGACTATTGGTTAAAGCGGCGGAGGAACATGATATAGACTTGTCGCGGTCATGGATGATTGGTGATATTTTGGATGACATTGAGGCAGGTAACAAGGCGGGGTGCAAAACAGTTCTGATCAATAACGGTAATGAAAGTGAATGGCATATGAATGATGGCCGTATACCAGATTGTATGGTATCAGATATAAACGAGGCAGCTGACTATATTTTGAAAACATGAACCCGACATGATTAAAATAATCATTAAGCACACAGGGTTATGATTAGTTTAATCATCAAAGGCTCCATCTGACAAATAAAAAATATAAAAAATAAACAGATGAAAACGGATTATTTATCGATTTTAAAGAAATTCAGGAAATATAAAATACTGGTAATTGGGGATTTTATAATGGACGTTTACCTCCAGGGTAATTGTACAAGGCTTGCTCCTGAAGCCTCCGTGCCTGTGGTTGACATTGTAGCAAAAAAAAATTATCTGGGTGGGGCAGCAAATGCCGCCGCCAACCTCAGTGCAATGGGCTGCAAGGTTTTATTTTGTACGGTTACCGGA
The DNA here is from genome assembly GCA_946478755.1 of uncultured Pedobacter sp. The sequence continues at coordinate 11,757 of CAMLDJ010000113.1, forward strand.
AGAGATCCCGATTCGGAGCGTGCAATGCAGTTATTAGAGGACGCAGGTATTTCTTCCACACATATTGTTCGTGCCGAAGAGCGTCAAACCATTGTTAAGACGAGGGTAGCCGCGCCTTCGCACACTTTGGTGCGTTACGACGAGGGTACAGATACGCCTGTTTGTGCTGAAACGGAGGCTCAACTGATCTGCAACTTAAACAAGGCTTACCAGGAATGTGATGCGGTCCTGGTGGCTGATTATGATAAAGGCACGGTATCTCAATCAGTTATTGCAGAGTTAATGAGACTGAAATCTGAACAGGAAAAGTTTATCGCAGTAGATTCAAAAAGGGCTGAAGTTTTTGCGTGTTTAAGGCCATCTTTAGTCAAACCAAATTATGACGAGGCGATCAGACTGCTTGCGCTTCCTTATAGTAAGGAGTCAAGAGCGGAGCAATTGAAGGCATTTGGAAAGTTGCTTAAAGAGCGAACAAATGCTGCTGTTATTGCGCTGACAATGGACAAAGATGGAGCTTTGTTTTTTGAACAGGGCGAATTTACGCACCGTTGTTACGCACAACAGGTAAGTGATCCCAATGTGAGCGGAGCAGGCGATACCTTTATCAGCGCGTGTATGCTTGCACTGCTTTCTGATTGTGGAATTTCGGTTGTCGCAGAGATTGCTACTGTTGCGGCGGGAATGGCGATTGCAAAACCGGACACCTCAATATGTTACGATTATGAACTGGCCGATCTGTTTACAGCGGAAGAAAAAAGCATCGGTATGATGAGTATGCTCAGACGAAAATGTAAAATATACAAGGCGGAAGGAAAACGGCTGGTTTTTACTAACGGCTGTTTCGACATATTGCATAGCGGACACGTTAATTATTTGCGAAGGGCAAAGGAAATGGGCGATGTATTGATTGTTGGGTTAAACAATGATGACAGCATTAAGCGGTTAAAAGGGGCAGACCGACCGGTTAATACGTTGGAAAACAGGATTGAAGTCCTGTCTGCATTGGGTTGTGTTGATCATGTGGTTCCTTTCGGCAGTCTGAAGGATGACACACCAGTGAGCCTGATCAAACTGATTCGTCCTGATGTGTTTGTCAAGGGGGGCGATTATAAAGGCAAATACCTTCCGGAAGAAAAGCTGCTGAACAAAATGGGTTGCAGTATAGAATTTCTACCGTTTATATTCAACCAGTCGACCACCAAAATCATCAACCGGATAGAAAACAGAACAATTTTAAAAATAGCGATTGCAAATTGATGAACAGCTGGGCGGATTGCAAAAATGTACTTTGTATAAGGGCGGATAATATGGGAGATGTTCTGATGTCTTCTCCTGCCATTCGTGCCTTGCACACTGCAATTGGATGTAAAATCACTTTGCTCACTTCGGAAAAAGGCGGCGCAGCGGCTAAATTAATTTCGGCAATTGATGAAGTCATAGAATTTGATCTGCCATGGGTAAAATCAGGTCATGCCGGAAACAGTTCTGAACAGATTCATGACCTGCTGGAAGATCTAAAGTCCAGATGTTTTGACGGTTGCGTCATTTTCACGGTGTATAGTCAGAATCCCATGCCCGCAATCATGCTGGCTTATCTGGCCGGAATCCCTTTACGCCTTGCCTACTGTAGGGAAAACCCATATGATCTGCTTACAGACTGGTTCCCGGATCCTGAACCGCTAACGATAATTAAACACCAGGTGCAAAGAGACCTGGATCTGCTGCAAGCAATAAAAATTATGTGCACAGACCGACGGATACGGCTTGACCTAACTAAGAAAGCCAGGCTTAGCGCTATGGAGAAGTTAAGAACTATTGCTGATTTGACACATCCTTTTATCATTTTGCATCCTGGCGTTTCCGAACCTAAAAGAGAATATCCTTTGGAGTTATGGGGCCGGTTGGCCAGGAAACTGATTGAACAGACTGGTTTGACGCTCCTGCTTACAGGCGCTGCAGGGGAAGGGGAAATCTGTGAATTCATTCGTAAACAGGCTGGTACTTTTGCTGTGAATGGATGCGGTCAATTCAATGTAGAAGAATTTGCTGCTGTAATAGAACAAGCTGCAGTAGTGGTGTCAGTTAACACTGGAACAGTTCATCTGGCCACTGCGATGCAACGGCCTGTAGTGGTACTATATGCACAATCCAACCCACAGCATACTCCATGGCTGGTCCCGAATTGTGTGTTGCCATTTAGTGTTGCACCAGCTCTTAAGAGCAGGAATAAGATCATCGCTTATGTTGACCAACAGTATTACCAGGAAGTGATACCCCCACCAACGGTTGAAAGCGTATTACTGGCGGTACGGTCCTTTCTGCTGTTAAAGCCTGAAGAACAGCGAAGCTAATTCTTTAAATACCAGTTGATAGTCCGGCGTTGCTGTCCAGTCGATGGTACGGTGCAATTCTTTATTTAAGGGTGCCCATCGTTCGGGTTCGCCATCCATACTGATGATCACACTCTGTTTTTCAAGAGCCGCCGCAATATGTGATACACCTGTGCAGTTTGCAATCAATGCATAAGATCCATCAATCAGCGCGCCCATCGCGCCTATTGAAGTTTTTCCGGCGGCGACAATTGGTTTTTTCTCCATCCAGGAGGATACCTGGTTTACAAGGTCTGCTTCTGGTTTGGTTCCCGTAAGTACGACCTGGTAACCTCTGTCCATGCAGTAGTCGGCCATTGCTGCAAAATATAGTGGAGGCCATTGCCGCCAGCCGCCCCTGGATCCTGGATGAACACATATATATTTGCCGCGCTCGATATTCAGGGCCAGCGCATCCAGTTCCTCTTTATCGAGTTCATTTATGGGGAATTCAAGTGCTGTTCCGTCTGATGGAATCCCTAAATACTGCATTAAGGCCAGATGGCGTGTAATTTCGTGACCATAATTGGGATAAACAGTAAAAAGTTCAGTCTGTTCGTTTGCGTGCTGGCAAAAACCAGCTGTATACTTTGCGTTTAACGATCGGACCAATGGATTTACGATGGAGCCGTTGCCCTGCATTTGCAGGATAAGATCAAAGGAATGCTGCTGTATTTCCTGCACAAAATCATCGAATGATTGCTGATCAAAGCCTTGTTCAGGTAATCCAGGGTATCCTGGGAAGAAGATGAAATCATCAAAGTAATGTGGAAACCGCTTAATGATGTCTGCCGTGTGAGCCAAACCAATATAAGCGATCTTTGCGGTGGGATAGGCCTGCCGTAATGCCCTGATGGCTGGAATTGAACATAGGATATCCCCGAGTTGAAGGGCCCGGAATATGGCTATTTTCTTTATGGAAGCCGTTGATAATTTCATTAATTTTAAATAAATAATACCCGAAATTTTATTGCACCGTAAATGCGCCAGTAAACAGATAGCGTGGGAATCAATAGAGACGTCCAGATCATCTCCAATATATGATTGATTGATTTTTTGCTATTTTTTAGTCGCCTGATGATCAATTCTGTCAGTAAGATGATCAATCCTGCAAGGGAAAGAATCAGCATCTGCTTGTTATGGATGGCAAAGGAAAGAAGCAGCAATATCCATAACAGGTTGATCGCATAGTAATCCCAAAGTGGTCTGACAGGAATTTTGTTTTTATATAATGTTGGGAATTTTCTGAAAAGTAAGGCATCATAACATCCTTTTTTTTGTTCTTTGATACTGATACCCCATGGGGCATCTCTTACCGGGTGCACCACTAAAGCTTCAGGGATGTGTATGATGGGAATGTCCTGGCTCAAAAGTTTGAACTGCAGGTCGGAATCTTCCCGGTAAGCCAGTTTAAATCTTTCATCAAATCCTCCGGTGCCGATCAGTGCTGTCTTTGAAGATGCACAGTTTGCGGTTATAAACTCTGCGTACTGCAAATTGGCCGTATTCAGTTCAAAGTCCGTAGGGTTTTCGGGTAAAGGCACCCGGGTTTGCCCGGTATAGGCAACCGGTCCCGATTGATCTCCGTACTGACTAAGGAAAGCCGCCAGCCAATTTTTATCTGGCAGGCAATCATCGTCAGTAAAGGCTACCAATTTTGCTTTAGCTTTTAGCCACCCCAGGTTTCTGGCTGCTGCAGGTCCTTTTTTTTCAGTATGGTCATAGAAAAGATTGAGCTTTTTTTTCTTTAACCAGGGCATCAATGCCAGAAGTGTTTCGTTATCAGGTCCGTCGCTCACTACAATTACTTCGAAATCAGACTTCGGAATACTTTGCGCCACCAGTGCATTCAGGCATTTAGTCAACAGTTTCGGTCTGTTGAAAGTAGGAAT
>CAMLDJ010000114.1 GCA_946478755.1 uncultured Pedobacter sp.
CATTTCATAACTTGACAGCAGCCCATTTTCGCCCTGATCAATGACGGCCTTACAGGCATCGACGGCTATTTTATACAGCTCCTTGATGCGGGCCGGATCTGGACGCTGGGCAATTTTTACCGAACCGGCAGCATAGGTATTCAGGTCCCAGCGCAGCGAGTACCCCGCAGCGTACAGCGCTACACGCGCCAACATCCCGTAAGCAGCATTTTTAGTAAAACGCTCGGGTGTGCTGACCATGCCTGCACTTTTCCATGGGAGTAACTGTACCGCTTTTTGCAGGTCGGCCACACATCCGTCATAAATGACGTCGCGGCTTACCCTTGAAGAGGTAAAAATACCCGATTCGGCAACCGGAGTAGTGGAATAAGGTACATCACCAAAGAAACGGACAATGTTCAGGTAATTCATCGCCCTGATGGCGTAAACTTCGCCTAGCAGCATGTCGATCTTGGCCTGTTCCGTGGCAGAAGCCGCTTTCATCCCTTCAATACCTTTAATGGCTACGTTGGCGTATTCAATTCCCATGTACATGGCGGCATAGGTGGATGTTGGGATATTAGAAGTGGTGTAGACATAATTGGCCACCTGGTTTTTACTGTTGGTTTCGCCTTCGGTAGACATGCACTCATCTGTACCCATGCCCAATTGGTAGTAAAGCTCCCGGTTGAAGGTCTGCGAATAGCAGCCTACCACTACCATTTCAGCGCGGGCAGGCGACTCGAAGATGGTCCGGCTGTCGAATTGATCCACAGAGGGTTTATCCAAAAACTTTTTACATGAGGTTAAGGCCATTGCCGGAATGGCGATATATGCGATGTTTAATAATATTCTGTTCATGTTCATAATAATTAAAATGATACATTAAGACCAAATACGTAACTTTTTGTACGTGGGTAGGCTGAATTGTCGATACCCATGGTTAGTACTTTTGATGTTTTATTAGGTTCATCTGTTGTTGCAGATACCTCAGGGTCGTATCCACTGTAGTTGGTAAATGTGTGGATGTTATTTAAAGTGCAGTACAGCCTGGCATTTTTGATCTTAATTTTACTCAACAAGCTTTTAGGCAAGGCGTAACCAAGGGTGATGGTTCCGATGCGCAGAAAAGACCCGTCTTCCAGGTAATAATCCAGGGCATCTGTGATCGCGATCTTATTATCTGAATGCAGGCTCCACATCGCCTTTTTATCGTATTGCTGTGGATTGAGGGCCGCCAGAACAGCCAGATTAGTCGTTTCTTTCCCTGTCTGTGGATCGATTAGTTTAAAACGGCTGTTCATGACCTCAAAAGTATTCTGATTGGGCAGATAGGGGCCAATAAAGCGTTGTGAATTCATATTGAAGACTTCGCCACCTACTGAAAAATTCATAAATACGGTCAGATCGAAACCTTTATAGGCAAATGTATTGGTGATTCCTCCCTGGAATTTAGGCTGCGCATGACCAATTACCACCCGGTCATCGGTGCTCCAGATCGGATTTCCAAATGCATCGGTTATGCCTGCAGTTGGAATATATTTTACATCGCCAGGTTTGATGTTGGTGGGCTGTCCGTTGGCCGGATTGTTGGCTTTTGAACGGGGAACGCCTGGCTTAAGGCTATAGGTACCATTGGTGTTCTGCGTAAAATCATCCGTTGTATAAACACCACCATATTTATACCCATAGAATTCTCCTAAAGGCTCGCCTACTTTTACCTTATAATCTATACGGCTATCATAGTTTTGCAGGAAGTAATCGTTATCGTCCTGTCCATAAATGGAAAGGACTTTAGATTTATTGAAGGCCATATTGAAACTGGTATTCCATTTAAAACTTTCTGAACGCAGGTTAACGGTGTTCAGGACAAATTCGATACCCCGGTTACGGACGGCACCGATGTTCTGATACTGGTATCTATACCCCGTAGAAGTAGGAATGTTATTTTTGATCAAAAGATCGTTAGATTCATTATTGTAAACATCCACCGTCAGGCCAATGCGGCTTTTGAACAGATCTATATCCAGGCCTATATTACTGGACACCGTTTTTTCCCACCTCACGAGAGGGTTTCCGACCACTTCATCCGGCACAAGCGTTGGAAAGTTAGCGTTATTGATCGCGTAGCTTCCAGAGCCATAGTTGGTTGCATACCTGCCAGTTCCTATCCCGTTATTGCCGGAAGTTCCATAACCTACACGTAGCTTTAAATTATTGATCACTTTACTGTCTGCCATAAATGCTTCTTGTGAGATCCGCCATGCTGCTGCTGCGGAAGGGAAATAACTCCAGCTGTTGTCGGCAGCAAATATCGATGAGCCATCAGCCCTCAATGTAAAATTGGCCATATAGCGGTCTTTATAGGCATAGGATGCCCGACCAAAAAATGACTGCAGGCTTACCCGGCTTTTACCCGATTCATAAATATTCTTATTGTTGGAAGCTATGTGCACATCATTCAATTCAAAATTGCTCTCAGGAAATTCATAATAGGTATTATCGAGACTCATTCCTTCTTCATAATAGGTTTCCTGCCCCAATAATAGGTTCAGCTTGTGTCCGCTGAAATCGTGTCCCCAGTTCAGCGTATTCGTGATCTGCCAGTTAAACTTTTCACTATTGTCCCGGGAGCCATAAGGTCCCAGATTATTCTGAGCGGTTTTGGTACGTCCATCATCCCAATAATCGGCACGCGTTTGCCTCCAGGAGTAACTGCCCGAAGTACGGAACATCAGATCTTTCATCAGGTCGACCTCAATGCCTCCATTTCCGGTAAATAATCTTGACCGCTTTAAGTTTGTTACTGCATCGTTGGTGATGATGGGGTTATAAATATCAAACTGCGAATCGTAAGCCTGCATGTCTTCGCTCACATCAGTTCCGATGAGCTGTTCATTGGTGTAGCGACTGCCACCAGTTACCGGCTGGAGAAGGGTTAATTTAAGTGCTCCACCCAAAGAACCACCGCCTTCAATTTTGGTATCCTGGAAACTCGAATTGAAATCTGCACGGACACCCTTTAACAATTCATGATTGATCTTAATCCGAAGCCCATTTTTATTGTAGTTATGTTTTGCCATGATGCCCTCCTGGCCGGTATTGTTATAACTGAGCATGAACTTCGTTTTCTCGGAACCTCCGCTAATGTTGATGTTATGATTCTGACTGACGGCTGAAGCTCCAAAAACGAGATCCTGCCAGTCTATTCCCTCACGTGAGCCATACTCGCTGTCGATACGGCCAAAAGCCCCGGTGTAGAAATCAGGGGAGGTTTCATCACCGCCAAAGTAAGAAGCCCAGTTGGTTTCCTTACCAGCAAGGGTCTGGAATTCATATTGATACTTTGTATAATCCAGTATCCCCAGTACCGGGAGACTCGTTCCGAGCTTCTCGATACCGACATAAGTGTTGTATGTCGCTGTTGTTTGTCCAGACTTTGCGGATTTTGTTGTGATTAAAACCACACCATTGGAACCGCGAGAGCCAAAAATTGCTGTTGCCGATGCATCCTTCATCACGTCAATACTTTCAATGTCGTTGATGTCCACATTTGTTAAGGCATCTTCCATTTGAAATCCGTCAACAATGTACAAAGGCGTTGTACTTCCGTTAATTGAGGTTCCACCGCGGACAGTAATATTAACTCCGGCCCCTGGTGCACCGCTTTGCGTAATCACACTTACCCCCGCTGCCTTACCGGTTAAGGCCTGTGCAGCAGTGGTAACCGGAGCCAGTTTTAGTTCATCGCCGCTTACAGAAACGGAAGAACCAGTGAGGTCCTTACGTTTTACTTTGGCATAACCTATGGCTACGACCTCGTCCAAAACGTTCACTTCAACATCCAGCGCTACGTTTAACGTTTGCGAAGTGCTGACTGCGGTTTCCTGTGATTTATAACCCAATGACCTGAAAATTAATGTAACGGCACCGGTGCCTGAAATCTGAACGCTGTAAGCACCTGAGCCATCGGTTTGGCTTACCTGGTTTTTGCCTTTAACAATGACGGTCACTCCCGGCATCGGGGTTCCAGTTGTTTTGTCTGTCACTATACCTTGGACCACTCTGTTCTGGGCCAGCGTCACCTCAACAAAACAAAAAAGCATACATAAGATTAGTATATTGATTCTTATCATATTGTTTAATTTAATCGGTTAATATTCATTGTTTAATGTTGAAAATTGGGAATTGCAATCGGGTTGATTTGATGAATTTGAAAAATCTGGTCATAGGCAATTGGGTTAGTCCAGGCTTTGGGCCGAACTAAAGACCACGGGAAAATTACTGGTTCGATAACAGCTCGTTCAGGAAGTATCAGGGATACATTTACAGTAAAGTTCGAAGTAAATCTTTAGGCTATGGCTTGCTCGGTTTATTTATATATTTGGTTGTTGTTGCTACAAATCTATCAGGAATGCATCATCTTAGGTTTCAAAATTTGACGAAATTCTTTCATTATTTGGCACTAAGGCCCATCTATCTGCATTTAAACCGATTTATCCTGAGCAAAATTTATAGGGCTTCATGGCTCCTGGTATTTTCCTTTATTTGTTTGAGGTAGGCAGAAGGGGACATTTTGTATTTCTCTTTAAAACAGGTACTGAAATAAGGCAGGCTGTTAAAACCCACCAGGTACCCGATTTCGGATACATTTTGAGCCCCCCCATCTAATAACTGCTTACTGCGTTTCAGCCGCATATCCCTTACCAGTTCAACCGGACTCAGGGAGGTCAGGCTCTTTAACTTTTTATAAAACGTAGTGCGCCCCATGCCAATGGCAGTGGCCACATCCTCAATATTAAACTCTGGGTCAGTCATCCCCTCCTCAACTACTTTAATGGTTTCTTTTAAGAAGGTCTCGTCTTTAGAGGTGATCACAATTTCTTCGGGCCCAAGGTGCATAATCTTCTTATCAAGGGCACCAGAAAGCTGCTCAAACAATTTCTTTCTGGAACTGATCAGGTTCTCAATCGAAGCCAGCAGGTAATCGGTATGGAATGGCTTGGTGATGTACAGATCAGCTCCATATCTGAGCCCCTCGATCTGGCTTTCTACAGAAGACTTGGCAGTTAATAAAATGATAGGAATATGGCTTGTGCGAATGTCATTTTTCAATTGATCCAGCATTTGAATGCCATCCATATCGGGCATCATGACATCGCTGATAATCAGGTCAGGCAGCAAATCAATGGCCGCATTTAAACCTTCCCTTCCATCCGCAGCACTCCTGATATGGTATATTCCATCAAGTTTTACCGCTAAAAAATTGCGAAGTTCAGGATTGTCTTCCACAATTAAAACCTGTGGGCTGTTTACATCCCTGGTATTTTTCACTGGAAGGGCTACGGTTGTTTCCGGCGCCTCGGTGCTGATAAATTCTGCGACGCCTGATCCATATCCAAACTTGACTTCAGCAGGACTGAAATGCGCTTTACCCGATTTTAACTCGAGAACGAAGGTCATTCCACCGAAGCTGTTGCGCTGTGCCCAAAGCTTACCATGATGGCTCGTTGCCAGGTCGCGGGCAAGTGCCAAACCGATACCTGTTCCTTTCAGGTGCTTTTCACCCGGCATATTTCCTTCATAATAAATTTCAAAGATCTCTTCCAGCTGATCTGCGGAGACACCTTTACCTTGATCTGTTATTTTGAGTTCAATATTGTTGACACCTTCCACATAGTTCAAGTCTACGCTGATCGATTTATTTGGTGGTGTAAATTTAAAAGCGTTGGAAAGCAGGTTATAAACAATGATATCAATCTTTTCCTCATCCACCCAGGCAAGGATCTGCTCACTGGACGAGCTGACGGTAAAGTGAATGCCATTGTCGGCCGCCATCCCTGCAAAGTGGCTGCATATATCCTGAACAAGCGCTAAAAGATCTACTTCGGCTATATTAAGTTGCATCTTACCACTTTGAATTTTTCTGAAATCAAGCAGCTGATTGATGAAGCGGATCATCCGGTTTGCGTTCCGGTTTACGATATTCAGGTATTCCTTACCCTTGACAGATAAAGATTCATTGCGCGATATCTCTTCGAGCGGACTGACAATTAATGTCAATGGCGTCCTCAGTTCATGTGAAATATTGGTGAAAAAGGAAAGTTTCACCTCTGTTAGTTTTTGTTCCACCAGTACCTTGTTCCTCAACCTGATCATCGTGATAATGATCCGCCTGGAGATCACAACAATTGTTGCAGCCAATACCAGGTATAAAAAATAGGCCCAGTAGGTGAGATAAAAAGGTGGTTTTACAATAATCTGAAGCGTTTTCTCAGGCGTTTCGGTAAAAAGGTCAGCGTTAGTTGCTTTTACTTTAAACGTATATTCGCCCGGGGGAATATTGGTATAAGTCGCCTTTCGCTGGTCATTTACATGATGCCAGATCTGATCAAAACCTTCGAGCTTATAAGCATAGGTGATTTTATTAAATGCGCGATAATCCAATGCTGCATAGTCGATACTGATCACGTTCTGATCATGTTTTAAAATCAGTTCCCTGGTTTCATTGATCGCATATTTTAGGGGTGATCCCTCGACTCCCGGCAGGATGTTCTTATAATATAACTGGATATTGGTGAGCGCCATCTTCGCACGAACTTTCCGGTTGGTAATATTCCGGGGATCAAATGAAATGTATCCATCTTTACATCCGAAATATAGTTTACCGTCCTCCGCTGTAAAACAACTGGCTTCAGAAAAACCGGCTTTAGGCAAACCATCGTAAGCGTCGTAATTTTTAAATGTTTTATCCGCTGGATTAAAGCGGGAAAGTCCGCCCTCTGTAGCGATCCAGATGTTATTTTGCTGGTCGCCGGTGATACCCAGCACCACATCGTTCGATAAACCGTTTTCTGTTGTAAACACTTCAAATGTGATGTTTTCATCCTTGTCTTTACCTTGTATCACTTTATTAAGGCCACCGCCAAATGTACCAACCCACATTTGTCCGCTTCTATCCTTATAAATATACTGTACGCTGTTATTTCCCAGGCTGGTCCTGTCGCCCCGGATTTTACTGTATTTATGATAGGTGTAATGGTAATCCGCAACGGCATTCGGATCAAAAATCATGAGCCCATTACTTGTCGCCACCCAGATCCGCCCCTGATCATCTTCATTTAACTGCCGTATCACATTTCCCCAGGAAAAAGGATAATTGTGAAAACTATTGTCATAATTTCTAAATCCGACTTTGTTGCCGAAAGTTGTCACCAGGTTAATGCCACCACCGAGTGTACCGACCCAGATCCTTCCCTTCCGGTCTTCAATTACCGAATAAACAAGATCACTGCTCAGACTATTCGGATCTGTCTCATCGTTCCGGTAATTGCTCAAGGCATAATGAGACCGATTGGAATCAACCGGGCTTGCTTTAAACAACCCGTTGCCCTTCGTGCCTAGCCATATATTACCTTTACTATCCTCGATGATGCTATATACATTCCCAAGCGATCCGCTGGCATTGACAAAAACAGATACTGGCCTGCCATCTTTAGATACATATACCTTTCTGTCTTTTGTACAGATCCAAAGACGGCCCTTCGAATCTTTCATCATCGACCTTACATCGTTCTCGGAACGGTTCTGTGGATTTGTCGATAGCCTTCGGTAATTAAACTTATCTGTAATGGAAACGACCTTATTGATTCCCCCGTCCTTGGCGCTTAACCACAAAACACCACTTTTATCAATGAGTAAACTGGTAATAATATTGGAGAACTTCTGGTCTGTTGAACCTGGCCGGTCATGAAAATAGTCGATATCATCACTTACCGGATTGTAATACCCAAACCCACCTCCTTTCATACTGGCCCATAACATGCCATTGGCATCAGTAATCACCTGATAGTCCCTGCTTGAACTGATGATGTCCCTTTTCTGGGTAAAATGTTTATAGACACCGGTATGAGGATTATACTTTATAACACCGATCTCTTCAGGCTCAATCCAGACCAGGCCTGTCTTGTCCTCATACAGGGAAAAGTAGGTATCATTAGTTTTCAATCCGGAATAGGAGGATTTAAAATCAGAGAGGTTCAGCGTGATCAGCCCTTTGCCTGAGGTGGAGATATATAAAACACCTTTAGCAGAATTACAGATTGCATTTAGCCGGATCCCTTTACAAAGTTCCATCACTTTAAACTTCTGCTTTTTAAGATGATAGCAAAGCACATTTCCGTCCGCCGTTCCAAAAAACAAATACTCCCCGCCTCTGGCAAAACAGGTAAATGAGTACCGCGACAACATTGCGCTAACTTCTTTTCTGAATTGTACCGATAAGTATTGGTTCTTGCCTTTTAACTGTAAACAGCTTAGTCCTCCTTCAGTTCCCATCCAAATCCTGTTACCCTCCCGGTGTAGGAAGCTGACCGTATTTCCCGGAAGTTTATATGGGCCTGGCCTGCCTTTTGCATAATAGTTGATTACCGGTATCCCTGAAGCGTTGTTCCTGGCGTGTAATACCCCCTGAGTTTCTGTAAGCAGCCAGACCCCGTCTTTTGTATCGGGTATGATCTGATCAATCATCAGATCCTTGAACAGAAGCTTATAGGCCCCATCAGATACAGGTAAAAACTGTTCCGTCTTTTTATTGAACCGATAGATCTTATTATCGTAGGTCTTAATCCATAAAAATGCGGCATGATCTTCAACAATAGACCTGATCTTATTGCTGCTCAGATTAGAGTCGTCGCCTGGCCTGCTTTTATAAACAACAAAGTTGTGTCCATCAAACCTGTTGATGCCATCAAAGGTACCGAACCACATGAAGCCGTCGCGGTCACGCGTAATACACAACACACCATCATGGGACAATCCATTCTGGGTAGAATAGCGGGTGATGTTGCTGTTTAACTGCGCACTGACAGACGAAAGGTGCAGCAGGAATATCACCACCATGCTTATTTGGATGAGGGGCATTCGCTGTTTGCTTTCGATCGGGAGGGTGTACATTCGAAGAGAATTTTGTTGTTTTTTATACGGTCAGGTTTATCATTTTAACGCAGCAATGTGAGCCCCATTAATCCAATTACTACATCGTTACACAAAGCCGATAAGGTAACTTTGTCCAGCGTTTTAGCAGGATTCAATTGAATGCCCAGGGCAGTTGCGGCACCACCATGAATTTCCTTTCCATTCCATAGGCTGCCTTCTGCCGCAGTGATGATCTTTCCTGTTTTCAAATGGATGCGCATTGGCCTGGGGGCACCCGTATTAAATGCAAATCCGTCTAAATATAGATCTTTTTCTATAGGCCACCAGTTTTCAGGGTTTCTAAGCGGCAGTTTGGTAACCGTACCATCTGTATAAAAAATATTGATTATCCCATTGTCCATTCTGCTTTGCATTGGATTGGTAGATCCGGCCAGCAAAAAAAATGCGGCAGATGCTTTCCCTGATAGAGGGATTTCTACCTTCCGCGGATAATTCTCCCATTGAGAGGTATACACAATATTGTTTAAAGCAGCATTGCCAGGTGTTTTAAAAACAAGTCCCGAAGGCAATGTCAGTTCATTTTTACTTCCTGCCATCTTCCTCAGTCCGCTATCATTGATTTCGGGTTTCAATTTCGGGTGCGGCCAGTCGCCTATCCCTTGTACAGGTAATTGAAGAGTTGTTGTTTTTGGTCGTGGCGACAGATACTTATTGTTAAAGATCTGTGTTACTTTATCATTGAAGTAGGCCGAGAGATCCAGCGCTTCTATTTTTTCGGCAGACCAGTTGCCGGCACTTAAATCCAGGGTCCGCGCTAAAGGCGTTTCGCTGCTTTTCAGTTCAAAGCACAAAGGGTACCAATAGCTAAACATACCACCTTTTACCTGAACAAAAACGGTTCGGTTACCCACTGCGCCGGTAATTTCGGCTTTTAATTTCCCTGAGGTTATCTGTGGCCGTTTTAATACATGCTGTGGATCAAACCATTTGGTAATCGTTGCGCCCTTGAAGTCGGTCTCCAGTAACTCCCCTTGCTGGTATTCAGTCTTTAAATCGGGTTTAGCCGGAGGTTTGCCTACCCATACCAGTTCAATCTGATAACGGTTAGCCGCGGGATGCTGTATCTCAATTTCCGGCATTCCGATTGCAGATGGTACATTGATCCATTTAGCTGCTTTCCCATTTACCTTCAGCGATTTTAAGGCTGTACCCCTGACCTTGAACCGCATTTTTAAATTTAACTTCTTTTTAAAAGAAGGAATCAGGGTGTACCTGTCCAGATCCCCATCTCTTTTATAAGAAAAAGAAATATCCGGAATTTTCAGGGCAGCATGGTCCCAGGCCTGAGGCAAACCCGGCCGGATGAGCAGGACTCCGTTCAAAGCGTCCGGTACAATTCCGAAAAGCCCTTCCACGAGCGCCCTGGAATTGATACCGACAGGATCTCCAAAATCTCTGTAAGCCTCTCCGCGGTTCGCATCGTAATGAGAGATCTGTACGAAATTTCCGGGGCTCCCGCCCATATACATACTGCTTATGATTTCACTTTTCCAGAGCTTGAAAGCTTCTTCCGTACGCCCTGCCTGCCAGTTGGCCAGGGCAGTATGCGTAGATTCGGCAAGGACCACGTTATTCAGCGACCACTCATAAGGCATCCAGTTGGTTGTAGACATGGTATAATAACCTTCATCTTTCAGGCCATTTCCACGAATGGCAATATGAGGGATTTCTGTATCCACATAGCGTAAACATTGCCAGGCCTGAAAAGCATCTGGCACATCAGAATCTATGCTGTGATATACGGTCCACAGCGCCGCGGCGGGGTGAAGCTGTTTAAGGCCCAGGCCATCCTTATACTCCGCGAACCATCCTTTTGCGGGCATCCAAAGTTGGGCATTCATCGCTTTTAATATTTTATCCGCCTCATTTTGATAAGGTGTTCCATCTTCATTCAGCAGCCTGGCGATTTTTGCAGCCATGTGGTTAGACCTGTAATTGTAGGCGGAAGAATGGGTGACCGCTCCGCCGCTGTATTGCAGCGCATCGCTTGCCCAGATTGCAGCATACGCGTCGTATAAACCATCATTATCCGGGTCGAAAGTGCGCTTTTCCCAGGCAAGATGCCGTTTTAGTACGGGCCACATCTGCCTTACAAAGTCCAGGTCACCCGTCCAGTTAAAATGCCAAAGCAACTGATCAATATAAACCAGGTTCATGTCGTAGTGGTGTGGCCGGATTGATTTCCCATTGGGATCCCGGCTGATATAGCCGCTGCTAAACATTGCCGTTCCCATGGCTTCTTTAGATCTGGCCAGGTTTAAAGCCGTATCTGCTACCACAGGACCATTGGCTGGGCTTAACACCTGGGATTTGGCGTAGGCACTAAAATGTGTCCGTGCACGATCGTGCCAGCCGAGCGGATCTGCAGTGTATGCACCCCGCCAGCCGTTCAAACGCATCCGCCAGCCTACAGCACCATGCATGTAGGAAGGATCTTCCCAAATCCCATCTGAAGCCATGCTCAATGCTCCGCCCAAGGTGTTCATAAAAGGGTCAGGCGTGCTGACCTGTACCCGCTCTGCAAGGACCTTACGGGATATTTCGGCTTGTCTGAACTCGCTTGCAGGACTCCCGTCCCTGTTTTCCGGCTCGCTCTCCGGATTTTTGATCAGAAAGAAAAAGTCTTTCTTATTTTCTGCCTTTAGCTTCCCGGTTACCACTGGATGTGCCGCCCCAGCAAAACTATCCAGATCGGCGGGACTTTGCTGATGGCCGGCATCTGCGAGTTTTAACCATGTGGAGGGGAAAAAACCGATCAAAGATTTGTTCTTACCATAAGCAAGCTCAAAGGAATTACCATTGATGCGGTACACATTATCTTTACAATTTTCTGGCTGGAGATAAAATACGGATTCTGGATCCGGTCCCATATCGCCACTGCGACTAAAATTTTTACCGCTTGCGCCCCCAAATGCCCAGAGTAATGTTACCTCCCGGTCTACCTCTTCAAAACGTGCCTTTAGTACTAGTCCCTCCGAGGCACTTAACGCCAGCACTTCCATGTGCAAAGTGCCATTTCCCAGCATAGGGTCTTTAATGTCATAGATCATAGCACCTGCACGATATCTTGCTACAATGTTTTCGGCTGCAATCAGCCATTTGCTCTCAACACCAACCATCAACCCAAATTTCAGATTGCCCCCCATACCGGGCATATACATGGCAAATTCGGGAAGGTCCCCTGCTTCTACTCTAAATGCGGTATTGGTACCATAAAGCGCACGGGTAAAGCGCCTGTTACCGTTTTTAATCATAAAGTCTGTTCCATCGGGATGGTACCGCAGGCTACGCTGTTCATTATGCCAGTTGCCTGGTATTAACCGGGGCGGGTAAAGTTCCTGTGCAAAAACCGGGGGAAGGGAAAGAAGAAAGATCAGGAATGTGCCATAAGCTCCCTTTCTATACAGAAAATGCTGATTAATCATACGAAATATATTTGGTTTACCCGTAAAGCTATAAGCCCCTAAGCCATCTGCAAAAGCTTTTGATGCTAACATAAGGACTAATAAAGACAATAGCATCCTGTAGTATCCTGCTAGCTCTTCTAGATCGCAACCCTCAAGAGTGCTTCGCAGAGCTTTTTCGGCAATTTTCACTGATTTTAGCCCTCAAGAATCCTACGAGTTTCCCGGTAGCTCTTATTGCCTCTAGCCCTTAAGATTGCTTCGCAGTTTTTTCAGTAGCTCATATGAATTTTAGCCCTCAAGAGTGCTGCGCAGTTCGGTAGTTTTTGTTTATTTTAGTCCTCAGGAGTGCTACGGGTCCCGCAATGAGGGGAGCGCCCTGCTTATCAAAAAAATTACCTTCTCTGAAGAGCATTGGAATTTTTGCCTTTCTTCAAGGCAAAAGGTTCCAGCGATGAAGAGAACGGTCATTTTTTCCCTTATTATTGCATCATAATCTAAAATTATGGAAATTAATTTAAGTCAAATCCTGTCTACCTCTATGGTATTATTTGCCATAATTGATATTCTTGGCGCCATTCCTATTGTCATAGAGCTTAGAAGAAAAGCCGGTCATATCCAATCAGAGAAGGCGACAATAGTTGCTACCGTTCTGATGATCATCTTTTTGTTTGCGGGGGAGACTTTGTTGAAAGTGATTGGTCTGGATGTCGAATCTTTTGCTATTGCTGGTTCCATAGTCATTTTTTTTATTGCTATGGAAATGGTACTCGGCTTAACGATATTTAAGGAAGGCGACGCTCCGGAAACGGTATCCATTGTTCCTTTAGCCTTTCCTTTGATTGCGGGTGCAGGAACCATGACTACGCTATTGTCCTTAAAAACAGAATATGCAACACAGAACATCATTATTGGCATAATTATCAACATGATATTTGTTTATTTCGTTTTAAAAAACACCGAACGTTTAGAAAAGCTCTTCGGTAAATCGGGGTTGAATGTACTCAGGAAGGCCTTCGGAATTATCCTTCTGGCCATAGCCATTAAACTGTTTAGAAACAACACGGGACTGTAAGATCCGAGACAGCCATCAGGTTTTCAACAAGCGGGCTACGAACATGGTATCTGCCTTATGGTGATAACCTTTTATCAGTTCCATTTTCTCTAATTTTAAAGGCAGGTTTTCGACCATATAAGCGATCACATCTTCGTTTTCCTGCTTGAATACCGAGCAGGTGATATATACCAGTGGCTTACCTTCTTTCAGGTATTTCAGAACGTTGGCCGCAATGGTTTGCTGTAGTTTCGAAAAATAACTGATCTTGTGTGGTTCAAAATAATAAAGCATTTCAGGTGTGCGGCCCCATGTTCCCGATCCGGAGCAAGGTGCATCCAGTATAATTCCATCGAATTCATAATGATGAAGATCCTGATCATTATTTTGAAGCAGATCCAATACTTTCTTCTGGTATTTTTTGATTCCCGCTTCATGGAAGCGTTCCTCCAGATTGTTTAAACTGTTTTCCCTGACGTCGCTCACAAGCAGTTCGACTTTAGGCTCAAGATCATGCAGCAGCAAGGATTTCCCTCCTGAGGCAGCACAACAGTCCCACCATTTATCCCAGGGCTGAGGTTGAAAAAAAGCACCGGTTTGCTGAGAGGAAAGGTCCTGTACCTGGTAATTGAGCTGACCTTCTAAAACTCTATCCAGTTTGGTGCCGTTGGGCACTGCGAGGGTATGATCTCCGATCTGTCTGCTGGCAATGTCTGCCTGCTGTAGTACAGCTTCAACTTTCTTTAACTGCCCCTTGCTAACTCTTATAAATAGGTCGGGTTGTGTAAAAAAAGACAGAAGAAACTCTTCCTTATCGATCGTCGCGGAAAGTTCATCGGGAAAGCTAAACACATCGCTAAACTCGAATGCAGGATATGCAGACTTGATCAGCACTAGTTTTTCGGAAACTGGAAGTTCAATGTATTGCTTTAAGTCCGGCAGAAAGGCCTCTATGACCATGCTTAAATTTTGGTTACAGAGAAAATCAGCAATGGCCAGACGCAATGTTTTTTCCTCCTTAATCAGTGCTTTACCGAGTCTGAAAAAACTATAAATATAACGGGATGCCCACCTTCTATCGGATGAACCCATTTGTTTGTTGCGCTTGAAATAGGCGAACAAAAAGCGGTGCAGTGGTAAAGTTCCATCATAAGTGTTAAAGATCTGTTCAAATGCTCTGATCTGATGTTCTACTCTCATTCTACGATATTTAAGGCAAAATTCTTATAACGCAGCAGCATCAGACTGGTATTGATGTACCCAGACGCGTCATCATGTATAAAGCGAAAAGTGTTATGCAATCCCTTATAGGGTTCTCGGGTAATGTATTTCAAATAATCTTGTTTATACATGGAAAGCAGCCTGCCAAAGTAATAGCCAATATCAAATCCCTTGAATGCATATTCTCCGGGTTCAAAATTAAAAGCCGCCCTGTACTTCCTGATAAAAACATTCACTTCCGGCCTCTTGTAATTCACCTTATAGGAAGAAGAAACAATGGTGTTTAATGCCTGTAGTTGATCTGTGTTGTAATTTTGTCTGACCCAGTCCGGATGTCCAAAAAGGGAGATGTCCAGGCCCGTTTTGCGAATTTTTATCAATTTATCCAGTGTCGGCACGACAAACTTTCTGTCGGACGAGCTGACGATAACTACATATCGTCTGCCTTTTACAATTTCAGTCTCCATTTTAAAAACAGAAGCATACTCCTGAAAAAGGAAAGGCTTTTTAGCCTTTGCAAAATAAGACCTTAAGGGTTTTGCAAAGATCTCGTCGCTTGGCCCTTTTGGATTGATCAGGACCACAACAGTACTTGCAGGGTTATAATTTTTAGTGATGTAATCACCTATTTTCCCGGCATGAAGATCAATATTATTTACAATTGATATCAGGTTAGGATTATTAAATTCTGATGGCTGGGAAGCTGCTAAAGGATTTACAACAGGTATTTCTCTGGAGATGGAAAAATTTGCAATGTACTTTAACCCATCAGGAAATACCGGGCCAACGATTAAATGACTACTCCTTAATTCACCATTATCAATTAGCGCAGCCGTTTGGCTATTGTCATCCCGGGTATCATAAACCTTAAGTTTAAAATTCTGACCAAGTGTCGCAGCAGAGTCTATACCGAGTTTAAATCCCTGGTAAAAATCAATCGCCATTGCCGCTCGTTCAACCTCAGCTTTAGTCGCGGTCTTAAGATTAATTTCATTAAGCCTGAAGGGTACCAGAAGCGCAATGCTAGCCTGCTTAAATTTTAAAGCAGGCTTTTCCGTTCTCTCGATTACCTTCGCTGGCTCAGGCTTTTTCTTACTTTCCGGCCTTATCTTTGGCGAACAGGCTGAGCATAAGAGCACCGAAAGTACAAGGATCCAATACTTACTCCCACTCAATAGTGGCTGGTGGTTTTGAACTAATATCATATACAACGCGGTTAATTCCTTTTACTTTGTTAATTATTTCATTAGAAATTTTTGCGAGTACGTTAT
>CAMLDJ010000115.1 GCA_946478755.1 uncultured Pedobacter sp.
ATATAATTGTTTTTTAAAGGTTATGAAGCTATCATGCGCAATATTCATCGCTGTTTATGAGTGTTTGCTCACGATGGTTTCATCAGTACTGTATTTTAGCTGTTATATTGTTGTTTCAGCTTTGGCCTGTCTGGCAAATTCTTTTTCAAGCCTCTTTGCTGCGGCGCGCTTTAAAACGGAAATGGTCATTTTTACATCAGCAAGCGGCCTGTTGTTGCCATCGGTTTTTACTGCTGCAATTTTATCCAGCAGTTCCATTCCCTTAACAATTTCCCCGTAAACGGTATAATTCCTGTCTAAATGCGGTGTGCCGCCCAGTGTTTTATAGATGTCTCTTTGCCATTGCGGAAGCTTGAATTTCAGCCGGTTTTTTTCGAGGGCATCCAGTTGTTCATCAGTGAATGTTTTGCCCTGTACCAGGTAAAATTGGCAGCCACTGGAGGCTTTTGCGGGGTTGTTGTCCCTCGCCGCAGCCAGTACACCTTTTTTATGAAAAAGACTGTCGCGGAACTCGGCAGGAACGGTGTAACCTACGGTCCCTTCTCCAAGTAATGCTCCTTTAACGGCATTTTTCGAGTCGGGATCACCACCCTGAATCATAAAGTCTTTAATCACCCTATGAAATAAGGTTCCATTATAGGTGCCTGTTTCAGCCAGTTTCAGGAAATTATCACGGTGCTGTGGGGTTTCGTTATATAGCTTGATAATGCAGTCGCCCATTTCCGTCTGGAGCTTAACATATTGATGTTTTGGCTTTGCGGAGAAGGCAGAAACAAAGCAGAGGCAAAAGAATGCGGTAAAAAAATTCTTCATCGTCAGTTGAATTACCCGGCTAAGTTAAGTTAATCTCCTTTATTCTTAAAGTGTAATCAAGGGCTGCTTTGGTATTTCTTATCATAGGTCAACATTTCAGTGTACTATTCGTTATAGATTTGTGGTTTATTAAGTTCTTAACTCAAAAATTATGAAAAGATTATTTTTATTTCTGATTGCGGTTTCCATCAGCGCTGCGTCGTTCGCACAAACAAAGTGGACTGTAGATCCAATGCATTCCTTTGTGAATTTTTCGGTAAAACACATGGGGATTTCATTTGTTGACGGCTCCTTTAAAAAGTTTGAGGGCTCAGTTGTTGCCGCAAAAGCAGACCTTACCGATGCAAAGATTGACTTTACGGTTGACGTGAACAGCGTCAGTACAGGCGTAGAGATGCGGGATAAACACCTCAAAACGGATGATTTTTTTAACGCGGAGCAATATCCTAAAATGACCTTTGAAAGTACTTCATTCAAAAAGATCAAAGGGAACACCTATGTGCTGACCGGAAAACTAACCATTCGCGACGTGACGAAAAACGCGGTATTCGCTGTGGTTTATGGTGGTACAGCTAAAGATCAGCAAGGAAATACCAAAGCAGGATTTACTGCAACGACAAGCATTAACCGTCTGGATTATAACATCAAATATGATCCGACAGGGGCAGGTGTAGGAAAAGATATTAAGGTTACTTTAAACCTGGAATTTATCCAGGCGAAGTAATTTGTCAACCAGGCAGTTTGAAAAGGTTTAAACTGCCTGGTTCATCGCTCCCGTGGTGAAAATTGGTCTTGATTCAACAATGTGCCGGTAAATGCCCTTACAGGGCAGGTTGATTTACAAAAGATAATTCTCCGTCTAAGATATTTAGTGCGTAACCCGGGGAGCATGAACTCCGAAAGCCCAGCCCTGGCTGGCTTCTTAACTATGACACCGGTACTCAACTATGACACGGGTACTCATTTCCCAAAATTAATTTCTAAACTCTTTTTATTGTATTGCTGTTTCTAAGCGTATATTTATGCTTCGCTGTGCGTTGAAATCGAATTGATTTTGCGTCAGGGCTGTCAGGAAGCATATGCCATTTAACCGGTATTGCTTTGACGATATAAATACCAATGTAATATAAGCTGTTCAAAATGAAAAAGGGATTTTTTGTTGCGCTCTTCATCTGGGTCTTCGCACAGATCGCCATTGCACAGACCATTAAAACCGGGGTGCTGGTGATTGGTAATGGGAGTAACGCTACAGGTGCCGGGTTTCAGTCGGCACTTTCTGGCGTCAAAACCACGATGTTGATCCAGGAGGCAGAGCTGTCTGTTGTCCCCCTGGATAAGAATATACATTCAGGACTGGAGTTTGGGCTTTTAAAGAAGTTGCGTCTGGCCAGGGGGATCAAAGACAGCACCGCTCAGGTGTTTGTAGACAAAAGCGGAGCAAATGCGGTGCTTAGAAGCTGGGGGGACAGCATTAAGAACCTCACTATGATCAGAAATATTAAATGGTCGAGGATCAAAAGATCGGGAAATAACTGGAATGTGTTGCTGGAAGACGGCCGGACGATAAAAGCAGAAGTACTTGTTGATGCTGATGGCAGTGGCAAGGTCGCTGAAGCCCTGGCCCTCTCAGCCCCGGCGAGCAAGCTTTGGCAGCCCCTGACCTATAAGGATAACCTTTACCGCTTAAGCGTCACTTCTGGCTATGCAATGAACAACAATACAGCGACTATCATTCCCCTGAATGATTTCCTGTTGCCAAAACAGGAAAATCTTGTAGTTTTAGGCCGGGAAAATGAAAGTATGGCGGCCGGACAGGCAGCAGGGGCGATAGCGGCTTATGCCGTTTTTTTCAAAACAAAGACCTCGCTTTCTGCCTTAAAGCCGATACAAAAGGAACTGATCAGCTTTAAGTTGTCGCCCATGCCTTTTTCAGACATTCCGAATCAGGACCCCAATTGGAAAGCGATCCAGTTGATCGGACTTTCGGGGTTTTTAAAAGCGGTTACCATAAACGGGGAAGCTAATTTTTCCCCGGAAAGAACGGTATCTACTGCTGAAGTAAAAGCGCCACTCAAGGAATTTTACTATAAGGCTCAGATTTGGTTTGATGACTATAAGGAAGCGGACATGACCATCGGATCGGTGCTGGATATGATCTGCAAGGTTGGAAACAAAGGGCAGGAAAGCACAAAGACTGCAGTGCAAAAGAATTGGAAAACTGTTTATCGGTTTAAAAATGAGTTTGATCCGGGCAGAGTGGTTACCCGGCGGGAGTTTTCTGTCCTGGTGGAAGAATATTTAAATCCATTTAGTGTGAATATAGATAAGAGCGGCAGGGTGATCCGATAGCAGACCCCGCTTAGAATACACATAGAGAAAAACTAATTTATATTTTGTCATTATAGGTATCTTCTATATCCCTATCAAGATTAAGTATCTCTGATATCGGTAATATGGTTGCTTTTGAGCAGCGATAGGCTTACCTTTGTGCTGTAAAAAAATAACAATAAACACAAAAAAATAATATGGCAATAGTAGGTAAAAAGTTCCCGAGTGTTAGCATCGATGCAATGTCCGAAATGGGCGATGATTTAAAGATCAATGTATTTGAAGAGGCAGTAAGTAAAGAGAAAAAGGTTTTATTATTCTGGTATCCAAAGGATTTTACTTTTGTTTGCCCGACAGAATTGCATGCTTTTCAGGCGGCTCTGCCTGAGTTTGAGAAAAGAAATACCATCGTGATTGGTGCGTCATGCGATACCAATGAAGTTCATTTTGCCTGGTTGAATACGCCGAAAGATAACGGCGGAATTGAAGGGGTGACTTATCCGATCCTGGCGGATACGCACAGGCAGCTGGCTAACCTTTTGGGCATCGTGGAACAGGAAGTGGAATATGATGAAGAAGGCAATGAAATATTTTCCGGATCAAATGTAACTTACAGGGCCACCTACCTGATTGATGAGACCGGTAAAGTTTTCCACGAGAGTGTGAATGATATGCCAGTTGGCAGAAATGTAAAAGAATATTTGCGCTTAATTGATGCTTATGCCCATGTACAAAGACATGGCGAAGTTTGCCCGGCAAACTGGGAAGAAGGCAAGGAAGCAATGAGCGCTAACAGGATTGGCGTTGCAGAGTACCTGAGCGCTAACTAATCAATTGAAATATATACTGATGAAAATATGTTTTTAGAATTAACTGAAGATAATCTTCAACAATATGTGGCTGAAAACAGCAAAGTTATGGTCCAGTATGCTGCATCCTGGTGTGGAAACTGCAGGATCATGAAGCCTAAGTTCAAGAAACTGGCTGCCGAGAACGAGGGTGTCGCTTTCTTAATCGTGGACGCGGAAAAACTTCCCGGTTCACGGAAACTTGCAAACGTTGATAATCTGCCAACTTTTGCAGCCTTTGAAGGCGGTGCTTTGGTTGATCAGGTGCAAACCAATAAAGCAGAAGTGTTGAATGAATTATTTGATAAAATAAAATAATGAAGATCCCGGTTATAAGACAGCTGTTCCAGAACAGTACACCTGAAAACCTTGAAGCAACTTTAACTGTTTTAGAGGCTTTTTGTGAATTCAGGGGCGTAAGTGAGGAAGAAATTGATGTGGCAGGAGAGCTGATCACCAATATCTGTGGCGCGCTTGAAGTGCATGAAAATGTAAAAGCAGGTGTGGTTGAAAAAGATGCATTAAATGCATTTGCCCAGAAAGTGATGGGGTCAATCGACAAACATTAATTTAAAGCGCTCAACTCCATAAAAAAGGCGACCCGTTCAAGGTCGCCTTTTTTATGGAGTTGGGTTATTTATGCAAGGTTACGGCCCGCATTTACGATGCCATAAACCGTTCTTATAGCCAGTTTTTCATAAGATTGTTGCTCTTCTGCTGTAATATTGGTTTGCAGCTGCTCCAGGGCATAGTGCTGAATGAGTACCAGAGGCAATACAATTTTCTCCCTGACTGCAATAGAGCTCTTCTCGACCGGGTAATTCTCCATAAGGGTGGTGTGGCCCGAGAGCTTCAAAAGCATGCTTTTAGAAAGCTCAAATTCATCATGCAGCATTTTCCAGAATGCGCCATATTCTTTATCCTTTGCAAAATGTGCGGTGATTGAAAAATCAGATTTACTCATGGACATCATACAGTTGTCTATGATGGTTTTAAAGTATCCGGATTCCTGGTAGGTCTTCACGACCTTATCCCAGTTCCCCTGATCATCCTGGTTCTTCAAGGCGGTACCCATGCCATAGAAACCAGGAATGTTCTGTTTCAGCTGGCTCCATGCAGTCACGAAACTAATGGCCCTGAGGTCTTCCAGCTTCAAGGCTCCGCCTGAATTCCTTTTCACAGGTCTGCTGCTGATGGTGATCTTAGACAATAAGGTGAGTGGTGAGAATTTCTCCAGGTAGCGCAAAAATAAGGGATGCTGACGCAGGGAAACAAATGCGTCATAGCTTTCCCTGGCCATCATATCCAGCAGGTTTTTGTGAAGGGGATCCAAAAGGATATTATGTGTTTCTTTAATCCCGGCTGATATACCAGCGTTGATCAGCTGTTCAATGTTAAATTCAGCACTATCAATAGAGCCGTACTGAGAGCTGATGGTTTGTCCCTGTATGGTTAACTGAATGTTTTTGTTGGCAATTTCCTTGCCCATAGAAGAATAGAAGCGGTGTGTTTTGCCTCCTCCGCGTGAAGGTGGGCCGCCGCGGCCGTCAAAGAAGGCCAGCTGGATATTGTGCTGATCCGCGGTTTCCGTCAGGGAAACCTTAGCATTAAAAATCGACCAGTTGGCCATTAAATATCCGCCATCTTTGGTGCTGTCGGAAAAGCCCAGCATGATGTGCTGTTTGTTGTCCCGGTTTTTTAAATGCTTTTTATAAAATGGATGCGCATAAAGCGTATTCATGATTTCCGCTGCATCTGCTAAGTCATGAACGGTTTCAAAGAGCGGAACGAAGTCTATCGACAGGTTGTCTTCTTCCCAGCCGCTCCAAAGGAAAAGCTCCATGAGCTGCAGGATATCACTTGCCTGCTGGCAATTGCTGATGATGAAGCGGTGGCAGGCCAGTTCTCCACTGCTGTTCTGGATCTGCCTGATCTCTGCTATGGTTTGCAGGGTATCATTGGTTAGCGGGTCGGCCGCCTCTTCATAATTCAATCTGGCGCTTTTGAACGACAGGTGCTTGATCTTATCTGCTTCGGAAAGGCTGTCGTAGTTATCCGGGAACAGGGAAACGATCGGTTTGCGCTGTCTGCAAAAAGCATGAACATCTCTAAGTACCCTGCTGTCCTGCCTGATGTCTAAAGAGGCAAAATGGCTGCCGTAAAGTTCAACTTTCCGGATCAGATCTGAGACCACATCCGCAAAAAGTCCGTCATGATCTTCATTTAATGTGGTCATGATCTTATTGAGGTTTTCGATCAGGAAATCGGCAATGTTCTCCATCGCGATATTCGGGTCGAAAGCGTTTTTGTACAAAACATCGTGTACAGTCGCAATCGCATCTTCAACACCTCTGAAGGTAATACGGCGCTTAAGATTCCGGAAATCCCGGTAATAGCAGCGGAACAGGATCTGACGAAGCATTTTCGAAACCTGTATGGTAGAGTCTGTATGTACATTTGGATTGCCATCCCTGTCGCCCCCAGGCCAAAAACCCAGTTCAATCACCTTTTTTGATTCCAGGTTATAGTCGTTCAGGCTTTTATCCACTTCCGACTGGATATTTGCCGCGGCGCAGTAAAAAACATTTTCGAGGTACCAGGCCAGGCTTAATGCTTCATCTACTGGTGTAGGCGATTTTTTATTGAAGAAAGGCGTCTTTCCCAGCTGCTGAAGCAGCAGGTTGATCGTTGAAATGTCGTTGGTCTTGATGGCCGTGGTCAGATCTGTAATGATCGAAAGCACGCTTCCCGGATAAAATTGCGTCGGATGGGCAGTCAGTACCAGGCGAAGAGAAAACTCGTCGATCAGCTTTTCAATTTTATCGTTAAGGACATTATTGTCTACCCCTTTTTTAAGGTAAGACAATAAAGCATTGTGTTCATCGGCCGCATTTAGTTTATTGAAGGATGCGTCCTCTACTGCATCAAACAATACTACCTGACGCTCGATGTATTGTATAAAGCGAAATAGCATGTCAATCACATCCTTATTGGAATGGTGTTGAGTGTACTTCTTAAAAAAAACATCAATAATCTCTGCCGGAGTATGGTGGCTGTTTACACCGTCCTCACAGTATTTTAAAAATAGAGGTAATAAAGTGCCGGTGTCTTTAATCTTGTAAAACGGAAGGGTAAGGAAAAGACTATTATAAAGCTCGAACCGCGATACGACTTCGTTGTTAAATATAGACTCTCTCTGACCTTTTGCTCGTTGTTTCTGCATCATAATTTGAAGGGAATATTTTCGCGCTTAAAATACCAAAAATCATCCAAAAAACTGCTTAAAGGGGTAATAATTTATTTTGATTTTTTTATTTAAATTTTTAACTTAGATAAATAGAGATTAAACAGATCTATAAATGGATGACCTGGTTTAGACGGGCACGTCAAAGCAGGTTCAGTTTAATTGTTATTTTTTTGGGGTAAAACGGGCATTAGACTATTCTAATGCCCGTTTTTTATGAATTAATGCAGGTCTGCCGGAACGGCAACATTCCTTTTAAATTTTTGCAGGTATAATAAAGGGATTGAGCAGAGCAAGATGAGCCCGGCAATCCAGTAGGCATCGCTATAGGTAAGCAGCAGCGACTGTTTAGTTACGGCGCCCTCAACGGCTTTGGCTGCAAGGGTCTTTGCATCAAGGTAGGTGTAGCCTTTAGCGACGAAATTGTTTACAAAGCCATTGAAGCGGTCTGTAAATGTCGGATTATACTCGTTTACATTGACCAGCAGGTTGCTGCGGTGAAAGCCCTGGCGTACATGGATGAGCGTGGTTAATGCGGCAATGCCAAATGAGCCACCCAGTTGTCTCATCATATTGTTCAGTCCGGAACCCTGTCCGATCTCGGCTCCTTTTAGATCCTGAATGGCCAATGTGGTTAAGGGCACAAACAATAAGGCCATACCCACACCTCTGATCATAAGTGGGAGGAAAAAATCTCCTGTTCCTGATTGCAGGGTCGATTTGCTCAGCATTGAACAGAATACGAAGAACAGGAACATCCCTATGGTTGCCATAATTTGAGCAGGAATGTTCTTCTTTAACATGATTCCCACAAAAGGCATCATCACAATGGTGCACAATCCCCCCGGAAATAAGAGTTCTCCGGTTTGAAGCGGGGAAAATCCCAGGAGGTTCTGACAAAATACGGGGAATACGAATACGGACCCATATAATCCGAAACCTAAAATAAAGGAAGTGAACATGCCTACCGAAAAGCTCCGGTGCCTCATGATCTTAAAGTTTACAATAGGGTGGTCGGTACTCAGCTCCCGCCATATAAACAAAAGCAATCCCAGGACGGAGGTTACCGCCAGCGCGGTAATGTAAGGCGTGGCGAACCAATCTTCGCTTTCGCCTTTTTCCAGTACAGTTTGGAGGCTTCCTACGGCCAGGGCCAGTAAAAGAATGCCCCACCAGTCGACCGGCATACCTTTCCCATCCCTCGGTGTTTCCCTTACGAACGTATAGGTACAGTAGGCGGCCAGAATGCCGACAGGAATATTTACATAAAAGATCAGCGGCCAGGAGCTGACCTCGAGCAGGTAGCCACCGATGGTGGGACCAACAGTTGGTCCGACAACGGCACCCAGACCGAATAAAGCGGTGGCAATACCGACGTCTTCCCTCGGCCATGTTTCTATTAAAATGGCCTGCGCTGTTGATATCAGGCCTCCACCTGCCAGGCCCTGCAGGATTCGGAAGGCAATGAGCTCTTCCAGGTTTGTTGCATTCCCGCAAAGGAAGGAGGCAATAGTAAAGAGGACAATTGAAAACAGGAAATAGTTTTTTCGTCCGAAGCGGCTGCCGAGCCATCCTGACATCGGTAATACGATTACATTGGCAACGGCATAGCCGGTAGACAGCCAGGCCACATCTTCCAGTGTTGCGCCTAAGTTGCCCTGTATCTGAGGGATGGCGACATTCACAATAGTCGTGTCAATGAGCTCCAGCAAAGAAGCTGTGATCACCGTAAACGTGATTATCCACTTTTTTAAACCTTTCTCGGCCATCTTTTAATCTTTTATAACAACAGAAACCTTAACGCTCATTCCAGGACGCAGCTGTTCAAGGATATCTTTCGGGGCTTTGGTGATCTTTATTTTTACGGGAACGCGCTGCACAACTTTAACAAAGTTACCAGTAGCATTGTCGGGAGGAAGCAGGGATCCTTTTGCTCCGGTTATGGGGGCAAAGTTATAAACTTCGCCTTCTACGTCCTGATCAGGGTAAGCATCCACCTCTATTTTAACTTTAGCGCCGGGCTTTACATTTTCCAGCTGGGTTTCCTTAAAGTTTGCGGTCACATAGATGCTGTTGTCATTCACGATCGCAAATAAGGACTGACCGGATTGGACAAGCTGGCCTTTCTGTATGTTCTTTTTAGATACAATACCGGAGGCTGGTGCCTTGATTTCGGTGTAGGATAACTGCAGTTTAGCGAAATCGACATCCGCCTGACGTTGTGTGACGCCGGAACTGCTTACGGCCAGTTGCGACTGTGTAGTACCCACTTGCTTTACCGCGGCATTATACTGGTCATTTGCGGCAGTAAATGCAGCCTGGGCAGATTCTTTTTGGGCTTTGGCCTGATCAAACTGCTGTTGCGTAACAGATCCGTCTTTTACGAGGTTCTGGTAGCGGTCATAATCTTTTTGCGCAAGGTTTAGTTTCACCCTTGCGGCTTCGATATTGGATTTTGCGGTGCTCGTATTGGCGGCGGTTGCGGCAATCTGTGATTCTGAAACGCCCACTCCGGCATTTGCGCCCTTTTGGCCGGCCATCGCCTGCTCCAGTTTGATCTTGTAGTCGCTGTCGTCCAGCTTAACCAGGACGTCTCCTTCCTTAACCCTGGTGTTTTCTTCAAATTTGATATCCTGCACATATCCACCAACACGTGCAACGACAGGGCTGATATCGCCATCGATCTGCGCATCATCTGTATCGACGTGTCTGCTGTAATAAATGTATTCTTTAGTGCCAAATATGGCGCCTATGATGAGAAGTATCCCGAGTATGATGGGGATAACCTTATTCTTTTTCTTTGTTGGGGTCTTAGTCATTGTCTGTTCGTTATGGTATTATTGAGAAATTTTTCCGGTAGATTTTAATAAGGTGTAGTAGGCGAGGCCAGCATCCGCTTTTGCCAGTTCTAAATTAATCTTTGCCTGGTAAAGCAAGGTTTCTGCATCGATCCTGTCAATAGCCGAAGCCACATTGTTTCTGTATTTTGATGCCAGGAGCTTATCGTTTTCAAGGGCCTGGGCAATAGAGGTTTCGAGTACTTTAATTCTATTTAAGGCCAGTTGATAATTCTGATAATTCTTGTTGATCTCCGTTTTTACCTGATCCGAAAGGATATCTTTTTGTATGTTGATCTCCTTCTGCTGTATCCTGGCATCGGTCACCTTGTTTTTATTGGTCCATAGGTTGCCAATGTTCCAGGAAACATTTGCGCCCAGGGTGACCGGCATGATGTACTGGTTTGTTGGGGGAATAAATCTTCCACTTGGATTGATGTAGTATAAATTTGCGCCGAGCCCAACCGTTGGGAGCGTATTGGCTTTAATCGTTTTTATATTTACATCGGCCACTTTATGCTGAAGTTCGAGCTGTTTCAACTCCTGTCTGCCTGCAATGCCCATTTCCATATAGTTAGTTAAGGGTGCTACGGCTTTGGCAGGGGTTTCCGGCTCATTGATCTGGATTTCAGTATTTTCATTCAGACCCAACAGGATGTCCATGTTATAATTAATGATTTTCCTGTTGTTTTCGGCTTCCATTTCCGTCAGCGAAACATTTGCCTGCTGAAGCTGGAACCGCAATACGTCATTTTTAGTAACCACCCCCTGTTCAAAGAAGCGTTGGGATTGTTTGAGCTGACTGGCTATCGACTCCAGGTTCTGGGCGATTACCTTTTCGCTTTGCAACACTTTATACAAGGCGTAGTAAGTGTTGATAATGGCATAACTGATCTCTTCTTTGTTTTTATCAGCATCCAGCCTGGCGACTTCTGTCAGCAGGCGGGTAGATTCTTCTGCGTATCTCAGTTTACCGCCTCCATAAATGAGCTCTTCAACGGCAGCAGTTCCCACAAAGGCATCTGCGCGTTTAGGTAAGTGAATCGGGTCACCGCCTCCGATTTGCAGGGTGTTGGTTGGAATTTCTGCATGATTGTACAAGAACGAGGCGGTTGCGGTGGGCAAAACATGGTCTTTGACGAGGTTCAGCTTCGCGATGGCCTGGTCGATCCTATTTTGTGAAAGTTTCAGGTTTTTGCTGTTCTCAATCCCGAGCGCCAGGGCTTCAGGTAAGGTCAGTTTTTTGCTCTCCTGGGCATGCAGCATCCCAGGCAGAAGAAGCGTTAAGAGGGTGGATTTTATGAGTTTGTCTATCATTTACTGGGGGTTAAATAAGTGAGAACAAGATCTTTTAAATGAGCGATCAGCCGATCCGTAATGACTTTCCGGTCTTCCTTGTTGTTGATGTCGAGCATTGTGCCGGATATTATTTTTGAAGGGGATATCGCAACGTTGCTGATTGTACCCATTAAGGTCGCGATCAACATTCTTACATCTACCGGTCTAAAGCTGCCGTCGGCTATTCCATCATTGATGATCTGTTCTATCATCAATAGGTTTTCGGCCATGGAATTTTTTATTTTGAGGAACATTTCAGGGCGGTGTGGCAAGGATAGTTCCCGGTGCATCATTTTATGAAAGCGGTGACTCGAAAGGACCTTTACCGCATAACCTTCTACTACTTTCAGCAATTTCTCCATTCCGGATAATTTATCCTGTTTAATGCTGGCCAGCTGGAATCTGAAATCGGCAATTCTTTTGCTCATGATCTCCATGAAAACACCTTCTTTTGATCCAAAATAATAATTGATCATAGCCATATTTGCCCCTGCTTCCTTCGCAATCTGACGGGTGGAGGTGGCCTCATATCCCAGTTCGCAGAAAAGCTTTTCCGCGGCTTCAAGAATACTGACCCTTTTGTCTATTTTTTCCATTTAAAAAATTGTGGGGGCAAAACTAATCAATCGATTGATTAGTTTTTGTTACTGGTGTACGGATTTTGAAATAATTGACGGAATGCTGACAACTGTTTATTATTTTTATAATCCACCAATAATGATATGCTATGAAAATTCTGCGTTTATTGATAGGTTGCTGTATGTTGCTCGGCTTAATAGCCGTATCAGCTACTGTTTTGGGTCAGGATTCCGGGACTTCTGCTTCATGGATCAGGATAAACCTGCTCGGCTATCAGCCGCAATCCCTCAAGGTGGCGGTTTGGGTCAGCAAACAGGCGGAAGCATGGCCGGAGCATTTTGATGTTATAGAAAAAGAGACCGGCAAAATCGTGTATACCGCAAAAGCCATCAAGCGTTTCGGTGCTTATGGGCCATTTAAGACATCATGCCGGTTGAATTTCAGCAAGTTTAAGCTTCCAGGGCGGTATTTTATCAAAGTGGGCAATGTGTTGTCGCCGGAAGTCATCATTAACGAAAATGTATACCACCATACTGCCGATTTTGCCCTGCGTTATATGCGGCAACAGCGCAGCGGCTTTAATCCATATTTAAAAGACAGCTGTCATACGCAAGATGGATACACGATGTATGGGCCGATGGCCGATAGTACGCACATCGATGTAAGCGGAGGATGGCATGATGCTTCCGACTACCTTCAGTATGCCACGACTTCCGCAAATGCAACCTATCATTTGCTGGCGGCATACCGGGATTTTCCGCAAGTTTTTACCGACGCTTACGAGGCAAACGGGCTTGAAGGAAAAAACGGACAGGCGGATGTATTGGACGAGGCGAGCTGGGGGCTGCAATGGCTGTTGAAGATGCATCCCAAGAAGAACTGGCTGTTTAATCAGATTGCGGACGACAGGGATCATAAAGGGATGCGGCTACCAACAAAAGATGATGTGGACTACGGTAAAGGGAGGGAAAGGCCTGTGTATTTTGCAAATGGCAAACCACAAGGGCTGGGTAAATACCAAAGCAGGGCTACAGGAACCGCCTCTATTGCCGGGAAATTCAGCAGTGCATTTGCTTTGGGAAGCAGAATGTTTAGTGAGATTGACCGTCCGTATGCACAGCGGCTACAAATCAGATCCAGATCCGCCTATCGTTTTGGCTTGAAACAGCCGGGTGTACAGCAAACCGCACCAAACAGGGCCCCTTATTTTTATGAGGAGGACAACTGGAAAGACGATATGGAGTTGGCTGCGGCCGAGTTGTATCAGATGACGAATACAAAGAAGTTCTTAAAGCAGGCTGTAATTTACGCTGCAGGGGAGCAGGTAACTCCCTGGATGGGCGCCGATACGGCGAGGCATTATCAATGGTATCCCTTTCACAACTTTGGCCATTATGAAATGGCGAAAAGCGCGGATACCTCGATTTCGGCTAAGGGCTTGTCCTATTATAAGTCGGGCTTGGCGAAAGTTTGGGATAAGGCACAGCATAATGCTTTTTATAGGGGCGTTCCATTTATATGGTGCTCAAATAATTTAACGGCATCGTTTGCTATTCAAAGCTTTTTATACCACGAGGCAAGTGGTGATGACCGTTATGAGGAACTGGCGCAGGCAAATTTCGACTGGCTGTTTGGCTGTAACCCCTGGGGTTCCTCGATGGTATACGGGCTGCCTTCATGGGGCGATACGCCGGAAGATCCGCATTCGGCATTGTCGCATTTGTATCAGTATCCTTTGGATGGCGGACTTGTTGACGGACCGGTATATGGCAGTATTTATAAAAACCTTATCGGGATCACTCTGCATCAACCGGATGAATATGCAGCGTTTCAGTCGGACCTGGTCGTGTATCATGATGATTTTGGTGACTACAGCACCAATGAACCTACCATGGATGGCACCGCCTCACTGGTCTATTTACTGGCGGCTTATGACAGCAGGGTAAAGCGGGAGTCTCCGGTATTTGAAAAGGAGCATGGCGGGATCATCAGAGGCAGGACGGATGAAAAGAAGATCGCACTTGTATTTACAGGGCATGAATTTGGGGATGGGCTGCCGCAGATTGAAAGAACTTTAAATCAATACGAGGTAAAAGGATCTTTCTTTTTTACAGGGGATTTTTATAATAATCGGGAATTTGAAGGTTTGATCAGGTCACTTAAAAAAGGCAATCATTATCTGGGCGCACATTCCAATAAGCACCTGCTGTATTGCGACTGGACAAAACGGGATAGTCTGTTGATCACAAAACCCGCTTTCATGGCAGATCTCAAAGCCAATTATGAGGCCATGGCGAGGTTTGGTATCAGGAAGAACGAAGCCCGGTTCTTTTTGCCTCCATATGAATGGTACAATGAAAGCATTGCCGGCTGGACGGAGGAAGCTGGCCTTGTTTTGATGAATTATAGTCCAGGAACGCGCTCCAATGCAGACTATACATTTCCGGAGATGGGGTCCCGTTACCTTGGCAGTGAAGCGATTTATCAGTCGATCGTTGACAGGGAGGCCAAAGGGGGGCTGAATGGTTTTTTGCTGTTGACACATGCGGGCACTGATCCAAGGAGAAAGGATAAATTTTACAACAAACTGGATGATGTGATCTTATTTTTAAAGGGAAAGGGCTATCAGCTGGTAACGGTGAATGATTTACTGAGGAAATAAGCAGGCTAATATTTGTATACAGATAAAATAAATCAATATCTTTGCGGGCAAAGGATTAACACAATGATTAAAGAGGAAAACAACAATAGTTTAGATTGGGTTTATTACATTTTAGGCCTGTTTTTTGGCATTTTAACTGCGGCAATTGTATCAGGCAGCTTTGGCTGGTCGGTATTAGGCGGAATTATAGGATTTATATTTGGTGCCGTTTTTTTAAACAAAATTGTTAAAGGCCGTCAATATTAATTCATCATGTCAATTTAGGGTTTCTTGTGAGGAAGTGTGCATAAGCTTATCGCTGTAAAACACACTGGATAAGTGTTGCAAGTTCATAGCCATTAAAAAAACAATTATATACTGATGAAAAGATTAGGTTTTATCGCAGTATTTGCGATGGTTACTTTAGTTGCTGAAGCTC
Organism: uncultured Pedobacter sp.; assembly: GCA_946478755.1. The sequence goes on from CAMLDJ010000115.1 coordinate 15,068, forward strand.
AGGAGCCAAAATTTGCCCCTGTTGATGCCAGCCCTGCTGACATGGTATATTTTCCGCTGAATGCAGCGAAAGTAAAAGATAATTCCACGCCTGCGGTCAGACTGATCTATTCAAGACCTTCAAGAAAAGGGCGTGACATATTTGGTGTACTGGAGCAGTTTGGAAAAGTATGGCGGCTGGGGGCTAACGAGTCTACAGAAATCAAATTTTATAAGCGCGTGAACATCGGGGGAAAATCCATTAAGGCCGGTTCCTATAGCTTATTTGCTATTCCGAATCCTGGCAAATGGACTTTGATCATTAATAAGCAGACGGACCGCTGGGGTGCTTTTACTTATGATCAGACTAAAGATGTGGTTCGGGTGGATGTTCCTGTGAAAAGGGTGGAAAAACCTCTCGAAACTTTTTCTGCTACCTTTACGGCACAACCGGAAGGGGCGAATATGGTGCTTGCCTGGGACCGCGTTTTAGTAGAGCTTCCGATAAAAATTAAATAATTGTGCCGGCTCAATGTCCGGCGGCAACAAATTTCAAGCCTAGAATGGAGCCGATCAGGGAGGAAATAAAAAAAACTCTCCAGAAGTTAACGGGTTCGTCGAAGAAGAAAATTCCGACAAGTACTGTTCCGACGGCACCAATCCCTGTCCACACCGCATAAGCAGTACCCATTGGTAAGGTCTGTGTCGCTTTATTCAGCAATAAGAAGCTAAGTATGATGCAGACGAAAAATCCTGCACTCCATTTCATGTTGCTAAAGTTGTTTGAAAGCTTCAGGCAGGTTGTAAAACC
>CAMLDJ010000116.1 GCA_946478755.1 uncultured Pedobacter sp.
CTTCACGCAAAGCTTCTCTAAATTGAATCTCTCTCATTGTATATTCAAATATTAATGCCGCAAACTTAGATAAAATTGCATTCAAATGCAAGTTTATCAATCCTGCTGAAACCTTTAAAAACAAACTGTTACGGCGGTAAATATATGTTTTGCAAGCGCCGGAAAACATATGGTTTTAATTACCTATGGAGCGCTACTTGCCAAATAAAGTTTTATAAATTGAGTATTTATAATTATCCTCTATGATGCTGGATTTGAAATAAGGTGCTTCAAATAACTCTGTCAATTTTTCTTTGAGCGCCGAAAGGAACTCCGGTTTGATTTCTTCGAGATAGGCTCCCGACAGATTTTGCCGCCCTGACTTAAACCATACCCCTTCCTGATTCATGGTTTTGACGATATACAGATTTGGTTCCACAGCAGTTTTACCGGAAAATTGCTCGTAGGCATAGGTGTATAGCAAGGTCTGGATCAATGCTTTATTGATGTATTTTCCGTCGGTGTTAAATAACTCGGGAATGTCCTTATAGGTCAGCTTATCACTGCCCGTTTTGTAGTCAATGATCCGGGTTGTACCATCTTTCAGATCCACCCGGTCAATGATCCCTGCTATCCTGATGCTGCTTTCCTTCCCCTGCAGGGGAAAGCTGATATCGGCTTCGACTCTTTGCTCCAGACTCACAATGCGAAAGGGACTCTGGGTCTCATCCTGGGTAACAATGATATTCACATAGGCCTCCACGATGGCCAGGATGACTTTCTGCATTCCTTTAAAAGCTACGGCCCTTTCGGGATTATCAAAGATCACGGCGGCAAAAGCCCGTTCGGTTAGGCGTGGAATCTCCTTTTTCTTTTCCATGAGTAAAGGCGCCGTAATTTCCTGGCCAATGCAGTCTTCGTAAAAATACTCCATCACTTTATGGAGAATAGAGCCTACCTCATTTGCTTCCACAACTGCCGTAACTTCTTTTGGCTCCTTAATTCCTGCGATATAATTGAAAAAGAAATCTATAGGATTAAGAATGTACTGGGTGATGGCAGAGGGCGACAGGGTTTTTTCCTTATCCAGGTATTTTTGCAGACTGGCCTGGATTGCTGCGTTCCCTGTCTTCTCAATCTGAATCTCCTTAACCGGTTCAGTTCTCACATTCAGGTCAAGACTGTGGTAGCTAAAGTTGAACCCACTCTCGTACGCCAGCTGCTTTAGAATCCTACTGGGCTCGCCTGATGTTGATTCATCGGTTAAACTGTTATAAACAAAATTAATGTTACGGGCCCTCTGGATCAGTCGGTATACCATGTAGGCCGAAATGGCGTCCTGATTTTCCAGCACCGGCAAGCCATAAACGCGCCGGATGCTGTCGGGGATAAAACTATTCCCTGCTGATGATTTAGGCACAATCCCTTCATTAAAGCCGAGGATGACCACCTTATCAAAGTTAAGGTTCCTGGTTTCCAGCAGTCCCATTACCTGAATACCCTTTAAAGGATCCCCCGAAAGTGGCACCGCAAGTCCTATGGTTGCTTTTTGTACCAGCGAAAGAATGAATCCGATCTCTTCATCGTCGATATGCCGGCCAAAGGTATCGTATAACCTGTTCAGCTCCTGGATCGCTTTAACAAACAGCTCGGCATCGATCTTTTTTAAAGTACCGGCATTCGAGAGCCTGTTCAAAACGAAATTGAGGACCGCCAGGAGCTGCTCCAATACCTCACCTGCATGAGCGACCTTGTGAAAAAACACCTCAAATAGGCCTTTTTGATTGACCAGTCTGCCGGGAGCAACTTCCACCTCCTTTTCGAGCAGCAAAGCCGTTTTAATTTTATCCCGCATGGCCTGGCTCAAGCCCGTCAGCGGATGGGTTAAAAACGATTCGACATTTTTATAGGACAGCCGTTCTGTTTTTTGAATTTCCGACTGGCAGGTTAACCAAAGGTCTATCAGGCCAAATACACTGGATGCCGACAGGGCAAAACCCATTGTTACATTCAGGTCGACCGCCTTTCCATCATGGTTTGCAGGAATGGTCTGTAACGCAGGGATCAGCAAACTTTCATCTGCCAGAACAATTGCTGTCGAGCCGACTTCTTCTTTGCTTAAATAATCATCCTTTAAAATGTTGTTCAGGATCTTTGCCTGTGCAGACTGTCCCTGCACACTGTACACATTCACCTGGTACTGTTCATTGCGCATCAGACTGCGGTTGTTTTCAAACACATTCTTTAGTCCCAGTTCCCTAATGTTCTTTCTCAGGAACAAGCCTGCTTCCTGCAAAGGGTCGTCCAGATAGTAGCTGTCGGCATCAAAGTAAAATAAAGCTTTACCCGTCTCCTGCAGATGGCTAAAGATCTTCGCCTCAGCATTGCTCAGGGCATTGAAGCCTGCGAAGATGAGCTGACCTTTCTCAAAACCCTTTATAAATTCCTGTGCCGCGGGATTTCCTTCGGCAAGGCTCCGGTAAACATAGCCGTTCGTCACATAACCCTGCGCTTTTAACGCCGCATGGAACTGATGGTAAAGTTTAGGCATCCGGTGCCACATTCTAATAAAAAGTTCCTGCTGCCGCTTGTGCTTACCCTCGGAATAGGAGGTCCAGAATTGGGACAGAAACTGGTATTGTTCGGGACTTAAATAGTCAAAATCCTTATTGATCAGAGAGATGTCTTCCAGGTCACGATAAATCTTATCTGCATCCACCAGGTCAATATCTATCTGCGAGAAATCGGCCAGCATGATCTTGGCCAGGGGGAAGAACTTATTCCCCGAAATGGGTTCCATTCCCTCTTCATTCAGCAATTGATTGTAGATTTTATGCAGTGTAAAAAACTGTATATAAAAATCGGCGATCCGATAATTGGTCGATTTGGCAAAAAACTCCTGCACGGTAAAAAACGACGGGCTGAAAAAAGGCTTTTTGATGATATCCGCCAGGTGCTTTTGTAAATAAGCCGCGGGTCTTTTATTGTTAAAAATGATGGCACAATGTTGTAACCTGTCGCCAAACTGCGCAACCAGATCGGCTGCTACTTCCTGTAAAAATGGCTTCATGTTCAAATCGATTTAAGTTGGCCGGTAACCGCATAAAACAAATATCCGCTAACGCGGGTGTAGCCCATTGCGGTAAACAGGGCTTTATAGTTCAATACCTGCTCAATATGTTCGCTGGCTTCTGTCAAAGTAAATTTATAATCAAGGATGATCACCTCATCCGCGCTGAGCAATACCCTGTCGGGTCTGTGCATTTTGCCATTGGCATCAACAATATTTTTCTCTGTGATGCTTTCTGTAGCCTTGCTAAGCAGGGCCCGGAGATCTGTATGATTCAGCACCTCTAATGCGGCAGTTTTTAATTCATTGTTCTCTTCTTCTAAAATGACGCCTTCCAGAACCAGGGAGGCCAGGTAGTCGTCAACTTCCTTTTCTGTAGCCGTATTGGCCAGCACATCATGAAGCAGGGAGCCTCTCCTCCCCGATTTTTGTATGTTCAGCACATGCTTTAAATGCTTTTCCTGAGTCGGGGCATACAACTCAGACAAACGGTTTGTTGTTGGGTAATGGTCCAGTTCAACCCGCTTAATCAGCTCCTGATGCACTTCCCTTCCCGGAACATGGTCCACAATCTCATAAACATTGCTTTCCTCAAGATCAGCTTGAAAAACGTTATTCAGTACATCGCCCATCGTACTTAGCTTTGACGTATCTTTTTTAGCCATGGTAGCGATATACAGGTAATCACGTGCCCTGGTGGTGGCCACATACAGCATGTTCAAAGCATCCATGTGGTTATACAGCAATTCCTCGTAATAAGCTTTAGCCACGGAAGAGTTGCTCAGCGACTCACTATAGCGTAAAGGTATGCCGCGCAGCTCACTGTAAGCAGTTTCTTCGGCAGAAACCCAGAAAACAGCGTTTGGCTTCCCTTTGATCTCCCAATTGCAAAAGGGGATAAAAACCGCCCTGAAGGCCAAACCCTTAGATTTGTGAATGGTAATGATCTGTATGGCATCTGCACTTTCCGGTGATGGCAGAGATTTATTTACGCCTTCCTCTTCCCACCAGTTTAAAAAACCAACCATACCTTTTTCACCCAGGCGCGTGGCGTTACCCGCCAGGTCCCGGAAAGCCAGCAGATAGGGAAGATGGACATCCATATCGGCCAGACCATAGCTGTCGATCAATATCTCTACCAGCTCAGGCAGCGGCAATTGTACCCAGCTTTGCCAGTTTTCACATAAAGATTTGGGTAAAACGGCCCCGAGCTCAGTGAAAGCCGTATTGTTTAAATTTAAATAATGATTGGCATCGGGAATCACTCCCTTCAGGAAATTGTATAGGGCGATGCAATTGGCTTTATACAATGCGGTCTGGGCATCCAGGCCTGTTAAAACTTTCATGGTGTCTATGAGTAGCTGGATGCCCAGGTTATTCGAGATCAGCAATGCTTCACCGGAAATGACATCGATGCCCTGACTCATCAGCTTTTTCACCGTCGTGATGGCTTCGCTGTTGGAGCGGACCAGAATGGCAATATCTTTGGCTACATACCCCTGTTCCTTTTTAAGGTAATTGATCTCTGCAATCATCTCGTTCAAAGCAATATCCCTGAAGGTGGTTTCCGTAAACCGCTGCTCATCGGGTGCATCTTCCTTCCCTATTTTCCGGATCTTTATGGTGCCGCCCTTCGGCGTTCCGGGCGCAAAGCGCTGGGTTGAGCTGCTGTATATATCAGTGATGATGCGGTCGAAACCTGCAGTCTGCCACCAGGAAGATATATCATCCGGCTTAGCGCCCAGGGCCTGGTTCAGTTCATTTTGAAGCAGGAGGGGGACAGACTTATAGACAAAATTGTTAAACGTAATGATGTTTTCCGCACTGCGGTAATTTTCTTCAAGGCTTTCTTCCAGCACACGATCTGCACCAATATCCAGTTTTGCCTGCCGATGTAAAATGTTCCAGTCCCCATTGCGCCATCGGTAAATAGATTGCTTGGTATCCCCCACTATTAAATGGTCGGTAAACGCTTCTGTCGGCGTTGCTATGGCATTGGTTAGCAGCGACCGGAAGCTATTCCACTGACTGGTAGAGGTATCCTGAAATTCGTCGAATAAAAAGTTGCGGTAGCGCGTCCCCACTTTCTCCCAGATGAAGGAAGGGTTATCACCCGCATCATCAGTAATTCCGCTGATCAGCTTCTGCGCATCACTGATCAGCAGGTTATCGTTCTCCTGCCGGTAAACTTTCAACAAAGCGGCAATCTCCTGCATCAGCCTCAGGTAATAAAGATTTTTGCTGAAAGCGATGGATAAAGTATAATTAGGCAGATGGGTTAAATAGTAAGTCCGGACCGCTTTCAAAATGGGGTTCAGGGCCTGGTAAACTTCATCAAAGCTGGTGTTCTTCTGAAACCAGATATCCGGCTCGTCTATATAATTAAACAGTGGTTCTATCTTGGAAAGATCTCCTCTGATGATCAAAGGGATCTTGGCGAGGGGGCTAACAGACTTCTTATTTAAATGCTCTTTTTCTACCCCAAACCGGTTAAATATTTCCTGTGCCTGTATGGCCAGGTTGGTGAGCTCCTCTTCAAAGCTTTTCGTAGCGGCCCGGGTAATGCCGATGTATTGCTGAAACAGCTCGTCGATGCTTTCCGGCCCAAAGGCCTCAATGGCTTCTTCAAAAACCTGGAACCGCTCCTTAAATATTTCGCTGATCAGGTTGTAAAGTTCTACCTTATAGTTCCAGCTCTTATTGTCGTTGATCCGCTCAATAGCCAGGTCAATGATCCATTGCAGCAGCTGCTTATTGTGATCTAAAGCTTCATCCAGCTTAGCGACGAGATCATCCTTCACCTTATCATAGTTCATCTCCAGACTATAACCGGCATCGAGCCCAAGCTCAAAAGCGAAGCCCCTGATCACCTTCTGAACGAAGCCATCGATGGTACTCACCGAAAACCTGCTATAATCATGGAGGATCTTACGATAGATCTTATCGGCCCTTTCTTTCAGGCTTCCGGCCGTTAATGACGGGTTTCCCCGGATCACGATGTCCCGGTAACTGTTGAACTTCTCATCCCCGGTAGCAAAGCCATGCAATACATCGAGGATCCGGCTTTTCATCTCCTCTGTGGCCTTATTGGTGAAAGTTACGGCCAGAATTTCTCTGTATTTGGTTTCGCCCGACAGCAGCAGTGTTAAATAATGTGCGGTTAAGCTGAAGGTTTTACCCGATCCGGCAGAGGCTTGTAATATTTTTAAGGGCAGTTGGGGCATTAGGTAAAGCTATTAATATTTTACAACATCGGCAGACAATGTTTAACCTTTAAGCTGATCATGATAATTACATTACCATACTTGAAGGATAAATGGTTAAAATTGCATATAAATTTAAAAAGATGAACCGATTGATCTTAGTGTTATTTGCATTTTTAATGAGCTCATCTGTCGCCCTGGCACAGGAGAACAAAGAATTGACGGCAGCAACTCATGCGGTCAACATTTATAATCCTAAAGCCGATGCAAAGGCTGATATTGATGCTGCCGTCACCAAAGCCAGACAAGCCGGCAAGCATGTGTTTATACAGGTTGGTGGAAACTGGTGCGGCTGGTGCATTGCATTTCATAAACTGGTTGACGCAACCCCCGAACTGAAAAACTATTTAAACAGCAATTACGAGACGGTACTGGTCAACTACAGTCCTGAAAACAAAAACCCTGCTGTAATGGCAAGCCTGGGCTATCCGGGCCGGTTCGGCTATCCGGTATTTGTGATCCTTGACGGAAACGGCAAAGTACTGCATATCCAAAACTCTGCCTACCTGGAAGAAGGAAAAGGCCATAGTGTGAAAAAGGTGATGGATTTTCTTCGAGGCTGGACTGTTGCTGCCGTTAAACCTGAAAACAATAAATAAGCTACAGGCCGTCGCCATATTTAAAGAAGCTATTCACCGTAACTGGCAGTCTTCCGCTAGCAATCACCTGTTTTTTGAGCACCGCAGCAGCTGCCTTTTGCATGAAATCTTCTTTCTGATAAGCGACAATTAAGCCCTGGCTTTGCTCCAATCCCGGTAAGGCCGACAGGTTATAGGGATTGGCGAAAAGGGCAAAAACGGCATTGCTTAGCGACATATCTTTGATGAACATTTTCAGATCTGCGCTTAACACCATGCCATTCCCCGGACGGGTGCGGGTATCATGAATACTGATAATGATCTGATCAAACGCTTTCAGGTCTCTTAAAACTTTGGCAATTGCATTCGCATTGGCATTTTTATCCAGTGTATAGAAGACGGCGTTTTTATAAAAGGCCCCCAGCTCACGCTGAAACACGGTGACTTCAGGCGTACCGACGCTGATGATCACCGTACGCTTGTCTGGATTTAACTGCTGGATGTTTTCTCTGCCTCTTAACACCGTCATGGACGCCTCGGCCAGCTGCTGCAGCAAGGCCCGACTTTCGGGACGGTTCACTTCAGCAACGACGTTATTTTCATTAACCGGATTTTTAACGTTTAACCCCGCCCAGTATTTCGCGGTAAGGATCTTTCTTACGCTTTCATCGATTTGTGTCATGCTGATCCGCTTTTCCCTGATGGCCCTGCGTACCAGTTTTACCGCTCTCGCGCTATTTTCCGACAGCTCCAGGATATCATTACCTGCAATAACTCCCATTACATCAGCTTCCCCATTTTTAAAATTCTTCACCACACCATTCATCCCCATGGCATCAGAGATCACAATGCCTTTAAACTGGAGTTCGCCTTTTAAAAGCCCCGTCACAATAGGTTTAGATAAGGTAGAAGGCATATTTGGGGTATTGTCCAGTGCGGGAATATTCATGTGGGCGACCATCACGCCGGCAGCGCCTGCGCTGATCAATTCCCGGAAGGGATAAAGCTCCAGGCTATCCAGACGCTCCTTTGTAAATTTTAACTGGGGCAGGTCATAATGCGAATCTACATCAGTATCACCATGGCCTGGAAAGTGTTTAATGCTCACGAGTAGCCCTCCATCCTGCATACCTTTCATATAAGCTGCAGCTTTAGTCGCAACATTGTATTTGTTTTCGCCAAAGGACCTGAAGTTTATGACCGGATTTTTAGGGTTGTTGTTCACATCAACATCCGGCGCCAGGTTCATATGCATCCCGATACGTTTATAATCCTTTGCTACTTCCAAACCCATTTGATAGAGCAGTTCTTTATCTTGTAATGCGCCAAGGGCCATCTGGTATGGGTAAGAAATGGTGCTGTCCAGGCGCATACCCAATCCCCACTCCCCATCGGAGGTGATCAATAAAGGTACCCTGGCCAGCGACTGGTATTTATTGGTTAAAATGGCCTGTCTGCCGGGGCCACCTTGAAAAAACACCAACCCGCCAATCCGTTCTTTTCTGATCACCTTGGCTATGGAATCCTCGTAGGCTTTGCCGAAATTGGTATGCGCCCTCACGAAGAACATCTGGGCAATTTTTTGGCGCCTGTTTAAGCGTTTGAATACAGAATCTACCCATTCATTTGGCTCTGTTAATGTTTGCAAATAGCTTTTTTTCTGGGCCTGAGCGCTAAATAACGTTAAAAAAAAGAGGAAGCTGGCTATAAGAAAATGTTTAACATTCATTGGTATAACGGTTGTTGAAACATCAAAGTTAAAACAAATGTTCTACTTTAATAGAACAACCAATCCGGGAAGGATTAGCTCAGCTAAAAATGTCCTTTTTTTAGGAACGCGGCCATATGTAACGGGATTTAATTCGCCCTCTTGGCCAATTGTATCAAATTTGATACAATTGGCCAAGGAGGTATGTTCATTTCATCGTTAACCATAGGCTGAGAAAAAAAACGCCTCATGGCCAACCAGGTCGCTTTTCTGATCATATTTTCTGTATAAAGCCGACTCGGGACAAAAACTTGGCACATTTCTTTCACGTGTCAGTTGAACAAAAACTACACAATATGAAAAAGATAATTATTTTGGCCATAGGCCTATTCGCAGCAAGTGCTGCCAACGCGCAAAGTCCCATAAGATTGGGTGTTAAAGCAGGCTTAAACCTTCCCAACATCATTAAAGATGACGGCAACAACGATTTCAAGACAAAAATTAATCCCGGATTTTATGCTGGTGTAACTTTAGATATTAACCTGATTAAAGGTTTAGCCTTTACTCCTGAAGCCCTTTATTCTACTAAAGGATATAAAGCGGAGACCGCATTTGGCGACTTTACGCAAACCACCAGTTTTATCGACATTCCAATTCTGGCCAGCATCAACGTTGGTGGAACCGGATTAAACCTCGTAGTTGGTCCGCAGGTATCTTTCCTTTTATCTACAAAAAACAAGTTTGATACTGGATTCGGTACAGCAGAAGAGGAAATTGTCGAAGATAAATCCGATAGGTTCAAAAAGAGCCTGGTTGGTGGTTTGATCGGTTTTAGATATGATCTGTCTGACAAGCTGGATTTTCATGGCCGCTATGCTTTAGACTTCCAGAAAAACAATGAAGATGGATCAAGGGAAACACCGGAATTTAAAAACCAGGTATTTTCTGTTGGTCTGGGTCTAAAATTTTAGTCCTCTGCTATTATAATCATCCTATTCCATCTACCTATGGGACATCCCCGGCAACTGAATTGATGCCGGGGATATTTTTTGCAAACATATGAACCATAGGGTTGTTGTTTAATTGAGTGTTAACCGGCTGAGGAATAATTTTAAACTCAGCCCAGATCTAAATCCTTTTGTTATGAAGAATCAGGTAAATCCAAAGAACGCAGGTAACCAGCAGGGTAACCCAACTTCAGACCGCATGTTTCACAATGCAAAACAAGATAAAAAACAACAGGGAATAACCAACCAGGGTGGTCAGCGTACTGATCAAACCTCTAATAAAGATAACCAGCGCAAACGCGAACATCGTTAGCAATCTTTACCAATATTCCTGCAAAAAAGGCACCCATAACGGGGTGCCTTTTTTGCTTTAAGCGGGTATGAACCTCAGCTCAATCAGCTACCCGCCACGGCATGCAGTCGCATATCCTTCAAAAAAAATAGATTATTTCGCATTGTATCTTTTACTTTCGATAATGATTGTTTATACTTACGTTTTATTACACATCATTGCATAATAAACTATGAGCAAATTTATTTTATCCTTTGATCAGGGAACCACAAGTTCAAGGGCAATAGTATTTGATAAGGAAGGAAGCATTGTTGCTATCGCACAAAAGGAGTTTGAGCAGATCTACCCACAACCGGGATGGGTGGAACACGACGCCAGCGAGATCTGGACCACACAGATCTCTGTAGCAACCGAAGCCATTGTGAAGGCAGGCCTTACGCCTACCGACATTGCCGCCATTGGCATCACCAACCAAAGGGAGACAACAATATTATGGGATAGAAAAACAGGCGAGCCGTTATATAATGCCATTGTATGGCAGGACAGACGTACATCTGCCTACTGTGATTCGCTTAAAGCAAAAGGAATGGCTACGCGCATTCAGGAAAAAACAGGGCTGATCATAGACGCCTACTTCTCGGCCACCAAAATAAAGTGGATCCTGGATCATGTGGAAGGGGCCCGTGAAAAAGCTGCTGCTGGAGATCTTGCTTTCGGCACCGTTGATTCCTGGCTGATCTGGAATTTAACCGATGGTAGGGTGCACGTTACAGACGTGAGCAACGCTTCGAGAACCATGATATATAACATCCATACGCTGGACTGGGATCAGGAACTCCTGGATCTTTTTGACATTCCAAAAAGTATTTTGCCCGAAGTTAAATCGTCAAGTGAAGTTTACGGAGAAACCACCGGCAATGTCCTGGCTGCAAAAATCCCTATTGCAGGAATCGCAGGTGATCAGCAGGCCGCTTTATTCGGACAGATGTGTACGCAGGTAGGAATGGTGAAAAACACCTATGGAACGGGCTGCTTTATGCTCATGAACATCGGGGATAAACCTATCGTATCGCGGAACAACCTGGTCACCACCATAGCATGGAAAATAAATGGAAAAGTGCAATATGCCTTGGAAGGCAGCATCTTTATCGGGGGCGCAGTAGTGCAATGGCTTCGGGATGGTCTGGGCATCATCAGCTCATCGGCAGAGGTAGAACAACTGGCACTTAAAGTGGAGGACACCGGGGGCGTATACCTGGTACCCGCCTTTGCCGGGCTTGGCGCACCACACTGGGATCAGGACGCAAGAGGAACCATAACCGGCATTACCCGGGGGACAACAGCATCACACCTGGCCAGGGCAGCTGTAGAGAGTATTGCTTTCCAAACCATGGAAGTGCTCAAAGCAATGGAAGCCGACTCCGGACAGCACATTAAAGAGTTAAGGGTAGATGGCGGCGCGACGGGTAATGACCTGCTGATGCAATTTCAGGCCGACCTCCTGGATACGACTGTGATCCGTCCGAAAGTGACCGAGGTAACCGCATTAGGCGCGGCCTACCTGGCAGGTTTGGCTGTAGGGTACTGGGCGAGTATGGACGACATCAGCGGTCAATGGAAAATTGACAAGAATTTTAACGCTGGCCATACCAACAATATCGCCGGACGCATCAAAGGCTGGAACAATGCTGTTAAAGCCGCAAAAGCTGCTGCAGAAAATTAATATATTTATAACTCATTTTAAATCTGATCAACATGTCTCCTTTTTTAGCTGAAATCCTCGGCACTATGTTTATGATTTTACTCGGCAACGGGGTTGTTGCCAACGTGGTTTTGAAGGGAACCAAAGGGAATAACAGCGGATGGATGGTCATTACCACCGCATGGGCACTGGCCGTATTTGTAGGTGTAGTGATTGCGGGCCCTTACAGCGGTGCGCACCTGAATCCCGCGGTAACCATTGGCCTGGCCATTGCCGGAAAATTCAGCTGGCTGGCAGTTCCAGGCTATATCGCCGCACAATTTATTGGCGCCATGCTGGGTGCCTTCCTGGTATGGGTCCTATTTAAAGACTTTTATGCCGGAACAGAAGATAAAGGGGCCAAACATGCCACTTTCTGCACAGGCCCGGCGATTCCAAATACCGCCTCTAACCTCTTCAGTGAGGTCATCGGAACATTTGTACTGATCTTTGTGATCTTCCATTTTACCAGCGCAGAAATGGGCGCAGACAAAAGTCCGATCGGTCTTGGCTCCATTGGTGCCCTGCCGGTAACCTTACTGGTTTGGGTAATTGGTTTAGCCCTGGGCGGCACAACAGGGTATGCCATTAACCCGGCAAGGGACCTTGGCCCGAGGATCATGCATGCCATCCTTCCGGTAGCGGGTAAAGGAGGCAACAACTGGGGCTATGCCTGGATTCCTGTAGTTGGCCCGATAATAGGCTGCTCGCTTGCGGCAGCCCTCTATCTGTGTGTAAAGCTATAATCTACGGCTAAAGAATGTGCATCCGTTTGTATAAGGCCGCACGGTAGGCATCGGATACGGGTACAATATTGTGGTTCACAATAAGGGTTCCGCCCTCGATGGTATCAATTTTACTCACGTTGATGATAAATGAGCGATGGACCCGGAGAAAAGTATTTTTAGATAGCTTTTCTTCGACAGATTTCAAGGAAGAATGAATGGAATAGGTTTGGTCGGAAACATTGATTCTGACATAATCGCCCCTGGCCTCCATATAAAGTATGTCGCTGACTTTTAGCCGGCGCACCACGTTGGAGTCCCTGATGAATACAAATTCGTCTTCCTTGTCTGTAAAGGCCAGGCCTTTTATCATCAGCATTTTTTTTGCCTTTTCTACGGCCACCAGGAAACGGGCGGGGCTGACCGGCTTGATCAGAAAATCAACTACATTCAGGTCAAATGCCTCTGCTGCATAATCTGTGGTAGAGGTCGTAAAAATGACCATAGGACGTTTATCGCCTAAGCTTTTAACCAGTTCTATACCGCTCATATCGGGCATCTCGATATCCAGAAACAAGATATCGACTTCATTCAACTGCAGCTGTTTATAGGCTTCAACCGCATCAAAACATTCCCCTTTCACAGTAAGAGAAGGCTCCATACTGATCATTTTTTTGATGATGGTAAGCGCTATAATATTGTCATCAACAATTAAGCAATTCATTTTGGTAGGGAATGATCACTCTAAAATAGGAATAATACTCCAAACATGTTAAAATTTACTTAGATAAGGTTCGAGTCTATCGAATTCCTTTTTTGGTGTTCGTCTCTTTGATCAATAATCACTACCCCATTTGCTGCTCTGGAGCCATAAAGCGCCGGGGCCCTGGCTTCTTTTATCAAAAAGTTTCAACCATTATCAGAATTCCATAAACCGTGCAGCGATTTATAGAAACATTTGATGACTTAAATGACATATGTTTAGACAAAAAAAGACATAATTTATTCGTCATTGCCTTTTTGGAACTAAGAATAATGTACCCAGTATCTGCACCACTAAAATAAACACCAATAAAAAAGGTCTCCGGATATATTCTGAAGACCTTTTTTCATTTTTAATGCGGAGAGTGAGAGATTCGAACTCTCGATACCCTTTTGGAGTATACACACTTTCCAGGCGTGCTCCTTCGACCACTCGGACAACTCTCCGTTTTGCGGATTGCAAAAGTAAAAAAAAAATTGAATGCTAAGGAATATTAATCAATAACAGTAACTTTTACCATATTGGTCTTTCCTTTACGTTCCATAGGAATAGCTGCAGTGTTGATGATTACATCTCCTTTTTTGACCATTTTAAGCTTTTTAAGCAAGTCATTTACATCCTGAATGGTTTCGTCAGTACTTTCAAACTTATCGTAGTAAAAGCCCTGAACGCCCCACAAAAGGCTCAAAGTATTTAATAACGACCGGTTACTTGTAAAAATATAAGTAAGTGCTTTAGGCCTGTGGCTTGAAATTTCAAAGGCAGTATAACCGCTCAGCGTCATAGAAACAATACCGACAGCATTGGTTTGTTTAGACAGGAAACTGGCGGTATCACAAATCGCATCACTTAAAAAGCTATCTGACTTTGGTTTAAGAAACTTTTCAGGATGAAAAGGATAATTGTTTACTTCAATATTCTGAATGATCTTCTGCATCGTTTCGATAACGATAAGCGGAAACTCCCCTACCGAGGTCTCGCCACTTAGCATCACCGCATCTGCACCGTCAAGTACGGAGTTGGCCACATCATTTACTTCAGCACGTGTTGGTCTAGGTGTAGTAATCATACTCTCCAGCATCTGGGTAGCGATGATTACCGGCTTAGAAGCTGCACGGCATTTCTGAACAATCATTTTTTGCAACAAAGGAACTTCTTCCATTGGCATTTCTACCCCAAGGTCACCACGGGCAACCATGATCCCGTCAGAAACCGCGATGATCTCATCAATATTCGCAATCGCTTCCGGCTTTTCAATTTTGGCAATTACACGCGCTGTTTTACCCCTTTGCTTAATGATATCCTTCAACTCGGTGATGTCCTCGGCATTACGCACAAAAGAAAGTCCGATCCATTCTACATCATTTTCGAGAACGAACTCCAGGTTTTTACGATCCTCAACGGTAAGCGAAGGGATAGACACTTTTGTATTTGGCAGGTTAACCCCTTTTCTCGAAGTCAGAATTCCACCATGAACAATCTCGCAAATGACCTCATCGATATAGTTGGTTTCAATAACCCTCATCTGCAATTTACCATCGTCAAGCAAAATGATCTCGCCGGCCTTAACATCTTTTGGAAAAGTATCATAGGTGATGTAAATGCGCTCTTCATTACCGATGCATTCTTTGGTCGTAATGGTTGTTCTGGCTCCGTTAACCAATTGGATACCGCCATCCTTAACCATACCGATCCTGATCTTAGGACCCTGTAAATCAGCAAGTATACCAACATTGTAATTGTGTTTCTTATTTATTGACCGGATCGTGTCAAGCACCTCCTGGTGATCGGCCTGCGAACCGTGAGAAAAATTCAAACGGCAAACATCCAGGCCGGCATTAAACATGCTATATAAAACTTCTGGTTTAGCTGAGGCGGGGCCTAATGTGGCCACGATTTTTGTTCTGGAATGAAATGGTTTCATTGAGTTATTTAAATTTATTGCAGACCAACAAAACGAGCATTTCAATGAGAAAACCGATGCTAGTCTGATTTATTAAAGTTATCTGTTTGGTTATGTAGATTCAAATATAGTGTATTTTGTACACCTTCATAGAAATTTACATTACTAAATTCTCTTTTGACCTTAATTTTAACGGATTGATCTGCGCAGCAACCTGAATATCAGCAAGTTTATTTAAGCCGGTTAAGATATAGTTCAGATCTTCCTTATCGATATATTGATGAATAACCATAAAAAAATCGACCTTATTCATTTCCGGAATCAAAAATCCCTCGGCATTTCTGTTGTTTATCAGGTAAAATTCGATCTCCCCCTGCTCCACAAAAAAATAATATTTTGAAAAGGCCAGTGGCGCTTCATCGATGTTGAAATAAACTTCATGGTCGTCTATTTTTTCGAAGCCAAAGTTTAAACTGGTATTGATTTTGTGGCAAAGGACATAATCTTTTAAAGATGCTGTAATGGCAATTAATACGAAATCGAGATCTAATGAAAGTTTTAAATAAGTTTTGTTCAAAACAGAATATTTTACGGGAATACGAAATTATAAAACTAATTTTACATTGATGTTCAAAATAAAAACATTAAAATTGGCATAGAAATAAAAACATTTGAAATGTGTAAGAATTTATTTTTCTTTGCACTGAATTAT
>CAMLDJ010000117.1 GCA_946478755.1 uncultured Pedobacter sp.
CAGTTCCTGATATTTTGTAGCGTTTTGCAGTCTGAACCTATCGATGATATCTTGTGCTTTGTGCTTATTAATGCCTGTCTCCAAACCGAATATTGGCCATATCAACCGTTTCACCAGGTCGGTTTTATGCTGAGCAGCTGGAATATGCTTCGTCATGATCTTAACGGTTACCGGACGCAGCCAGATATTCCATTACACTTGATTCGAGGTAAAAATTGGCGCCGCCAACCTTCTTACAGATCAGCTTCCCATTTTGTACATAATTGAACAGGGTACGGTCGCCTTTCCGGAGCATGAGCTTTACGGTTTGACAGTCCAGCCAATTCTCTTTGTTTGCGGCCAGTTTTAACTGCAGCTGCTCAGCTCTCCGCTCTTCGAAATAGATTTCGAGCAGGGCCAGTATACGTTTCAAAATTGCTAACATTGCTTATCATTTAGGTTATGATTCAGGGGTTGGGCCATAAATTTGCTTCAGTAGTTTGCTGAAAGTGCCTTTAGTCATTCCCAGGAAATTAGCCTGGTGTGTGTCCTGTAATTTAACTTTCCGGTTTGGGCCAACAATATCCTTGTAGATCCTGTGGAGTTCAATCACTCTTTCTTTAGCTGGCAGCCCTACAATTGCCGCCTGATCTACCAGGCTTCTTGAATGAAATGCAGCGATCATAAGGGACAGATCTTTGGCCTTGGGGAACTCTTCAAACACTTCTTTCGCATCTTCAAGGCTCATTTGTAGTAAATGAGTATCGGGGCAGGCTACGAAATAGCAGTTGGGCAATTGATTGTAAAAGAAACTGTCAGGCAGAATTGCAAACTGGCCTTGCTTGAAAAGCAGGGGTATAGTTTTTCGACTGTTGATCCTCATCTTACCCATGACCATTCCTGAATTGATGAACCAGCATTTATCGTGTGCTACACCCATCTTAGTGAGCTTTACATGCCCGTTGGTGTAGTAACCTTCGAATTTTTGTTTTAACATGACGCGAAACTCCGGATCGAATATGGGGTAGATGTCCACGGCATCGAATAGCTCGGTGTAGTTGTCTTGACTGACTATGCTTTTTTTAATTAATCTGTTTTTCTTAGTAGACATTGATCAGGCGTTAAGAGCGTATGGTAATCCATACAGATGTTTAATTGATAGGATGATTTGTTTATACATGCAAAAAAAAGTTTGCGTGTTCACAAAATTAATTAACATATCAAATATTTCTAGTTGCGATTGGACTACTAAACGGGCTTTTTTTTCGTTTTTATGCAACATCTTTGTTGGAATCAGCGAAGTGTTGCCTACCTTACAGACAGCGGTTGTTGACCGGCTCTTATACGGCTCTTATACGGATGTTATACGGATGTTGAACGGATACTGTACGGACTGACCCGTATAACATCCGTTGAGCAGTCGACGAGCAGCCGTTAAATACTGGTTCAACAACGGGCGACTAACCGATGTTCATCTAAAAGATATAATTATGGCAAGAATTGACAATGGTATATTAGGCGGCATAAAAGGTAAAATTGGTGATGCCGAAGGTTACATCCGTAACGGTATTGCTTACGTGCGGGCCAAGCGCCGCAAAACAACTCAACCGCCAACAGTAAAACAGCTGGCGGCAAGAAAAAGGATGGCCCTGATAAATGGAATGATCAATACCATGACGGCTTTCGTTGGGATAGGCTTTGAACAGATTGCGAAAGGACAGGCCTTTTCGGCTAATAATGCCGCAAAGTCATATCAGTTGAACCATGCACTGCTGGGGGTGTATCCTGATCTGACGATCGATCATAGCAAAGTAGTGCTGAGCAGGGGTGAGTTACAACCTGCTGAAAATGCAACTGTTGAAGCATTTCAAAATGGTTTGAAGTTTAAGTGGCATTGTGAGCCAGCTGGGGAGCAAAGTTATGTATGGTCAACAGCGATGTTATTGGTCTATTGCCCGGCAATCAACAAAAGCTATTTTGACCTAAGTGGGGTTAAACGCAATGCCCGGGAGCAGGTCCTGGAATTGCCTCCGGTTTTTAACGGACACAGTTTGCATTGTTATCTTTCTTTTATAACGGGTGACAGGACGAAGATTGCAGATAGTGTTTATGTTGGAGAGGTTGAGATATAACGCGACGTCGCAGTGCTGTGGAGTTTCTAATCAATAGTTTATTTCATTCTAAATTTTTACCTTAGCTAATAATTTTAGTATTTATGGCGGAGAAGGTAAACATTACATCGAAAGGCATCCAGAAGGTGCTGAAGAACTATAATGAAAGACAGGCGATTGCAGAATACATCTGGAATGGATTTGATGCGCATGCCGATACCATAAACATCGATTATTCATTTAATGAGCTTGGTGGTTTAGAAACGCTGGAAATAACAGACAACGGTTACGGTATTGACTTTAACCGTTTAAAGCAGAAATTTGATCCCTTCTACGAATCCGAAAAAGCGGTTCAAATTGTTACGCCTAAACATACGTCAAAAATGCACGGGCGAAATGGAGTAGGACGGCTAACATTTTTTACGTTTGCCAATAGCGCCACATGGAACACCACTTATAAGCTGGGAGATGAGTACTTCCATGGCTCAATAAATATTGATACAAAGGGGCTTAACGATTATACCTATGACTTCTCTTCAACTCCAGCTAAATCTGCAGAGACGGGTACAAGAGTATCCTTTTTAAACATGAGGATTTCAAAGGTTGACCTCGAACTTTCCATTATTCCGTTTTTAATCAATGAGTTCTGCTGGTTTATGGAGTTAAATAAAAACAAACCCTATTCAATTGTCGTAAATGGAGTACCTCTCGATTTTTCAGTTAACATAAAGGCCCAGGAGGAATTTGAGCTGGTCTATGCTAAAACAGATGTCACCTTCAAGATCAAATATGTTCAATGGAAGGAAACGCTCCACAAGGAACTTTCCAAATACTATTTTTTAACAAACGGACAGGAAATATATAAGGACTACACGACTTTAAACAAGAAGAGTGACGACTATTTTCATAGCGTCTATATAGAAAGCGACTTCTTTCGGAATTTTGATTTTAAAAGCTTTGAAAACGAGGGACAGGTAGCGTTATTTGGCGCAGCTAAGTCGTCCCCCGAGTACCGGTACCTCATGAAGGAACTGACCGACTATTTAAAAGCTAAACGGAAGCCATTTCTGAAGGAATATGCGAATAAATTAATTGATTCGTATGAGCAGGACGGCATTTTCCCTGCTTATCAGACAGAATGGGAGTATAGATTTAAAAAACCCGAACTTACGGAAGTAATTAAAGCCCTTTATGAAGTCGAACCCAAGTTATTTAGCAGTCTGAGTATTAACCAGAAGAAGACCTTTGTCCGCTTTCTTGATTTATTACTCAATTCCAACGAACGGGAAAGTGTGTTCAGCATTCTTGATGAGGTTGTGGAGTTAGATCCGGAGGAGAGAGAAGAGCTGGCTTCACTTTTTGAATTTACCCGGCTTAGCAGAATCACCGATACCATTAAGCTTCTTCAGGAGAGATTTGAAGTCTACTATAAGCTTAAAGACCTCGTCTTTAATGAAAGCCTTCACGCGAATGAGGTGAACCATTTACAGAAAATGATCGAGCAACATTACTGGATCTTCGGCGAGCAATATCACCTGGTAACAGCTGCCGAGCCAAAGTTCGAGAAGGCGTTAAGAAGGTATATAAACCTGCTTACTGACAAGGACGAACCGGTAAGTATAGACCATCCCCACAAGCAGAAGGAAATGGATATTTTTGCATGCAGACAAAATAAGACCATTGATCGCATAGAGAACATTGTAGTAGAACTTAAGCACCCAAAAATTAGCTTAGGTGCTTCGCAGTACAATCAGGTATGTAATTATCTCGATGTAATATTGAAACAGCCGGAATTTAATGCACCAAATATGTTTTGGGAGTTCTATTTAATCGGGAGCAAATTCGATACTTCCAACTTCATCAGGAACCAAATCAGTACGAACAGGTCAAACGGACAACAATCGCTTGTCCTGATGCTGGAAGAAGGTCGAATTAAATTTTTCGTAAAAACCTGGAGCGAAGTGTTTGCCGACTTCGAGATTAAACATAAACACTTAGATAGTCAGCTGCAACTGGAACGGGAGAAACTGTTCAATAAGCATACGACAGCGGATTCTACTGTAGCATCTGCGAGCACTGTTTAACATAAGTCTCTAATAATTCGTAGAAATCTACGAAAATGTAAGAGACAATATGTTGCTTATTTTGATGCGCAAGGGCACAGAATACCTTCACATCATCTCGTATTTTTAGATATCATAAAATTTCTTAGCTTTTTTGTAGCTGGCATTCAGTGCATTGATTATAAAATCTTGTTTATCTTCTATCTTATTAGGCTCATATACAATTCTTGTTAATCCATCAATATCAGCGAATAGTTCGACTCCCTGTTCGGCTATAACAACTAAGGCATCCTCGGGTTGAAAGATTTCGTCTTCGTCTAAGCTATCAAAAGCTCCAAAGCAATAACCCAACTCAAAAACGACGTTTTGTCTTGCCCTTTTATTTCCATTGTTCATTTGGTCATCTTGAGTCAAGATTATAACCACACAATGAACATCATCCCAAATGAGCTTTCTTAAATTCGAAAATATTGTATCTGCAGCGTATTCTTCTATGAGTATTCTAGGAGTAAAACCACAGTTTTTTACGTATTGTTTAACAGTACGATAGTCATTGGAATGACCATGCATGATAGCAACTTCAAATTTTTTCCTTGACATAATCTTAAAAATAAACTACTTAGATCGTATTTGGCAGCGGTGTAAAAAAAATAAAGTTAATTTTTTTGCATATTTGTTTATAAAATTAAAAAATATTATTAATTTTATTATCACCTGATCATTAGGGATATAATTAGGTAGTAAAATAAATATATAAGAAGTGTTGCAAAGTTAATTTATACTTTGTAATGATATGTTTATGTAGCAATTTGTTAATCAGACTCCGGGTTTAAAATTTATTCTATTCTGAATTGTTGCCTTTGGTTTTCCAAAGAGATTTCCTTGTCAAGTGTTTTTCTTGTTAATCTAATATTTGCTTCTATGCAGTATACCATTAAAAAAGGTGATACTATGAACAAAATTGCTCATAGACTTTCCGTGCCGATAAAGAGTTTATTTGCATTAAATCCGCAGATTGTTGATCCGGATAAGATTTTCGTTGGGCAGGTAATTCAGGTCCCGAATGTAGATGATGTTCCACCTGGTGCAGAGTTCGAAATACCAAGTAACCCTTCGGAACTCGTGTTGAGGGCAAGATCCGTTGTTAACAGTTCGCTGCTCTACAAATTCGGCAGTGGCGGGATGTTTCCTAAGGATTCGATACCCTCTCGAGACAAATTTTGTGATTGTAGTGGCTTTGTCTGCTGGGTATTGCACCTTTCCAGAAAAACAGATATTCCATTTTATAAGCAATTTGGGGGATGGATATTTACCGATTCTATGGAGGATGATGTTCATAGGAGCTCGGGGATATTTGAAAAGCTCCAATTTCCTGAGCCCGGCTGTATCGTCGTTTATGGCTCTGGAAAAAAGATCGGTCATGTTGGCTTGGTTTCGGAAGTTTCCGAGAATGTAATGAAAAGAGTGATTCATTGTAGTCGAGGGAATTCTAATAAGTTTCATTCAGCAATACAGGAAACCGCACCTACGGTTTTTAACCGGGCAGATGCAGTGTGGGGGAGATTTGTTGGTTGATGAACGCAACATTTATTGTTTCATGATCTTGGGAGATACTTTTACAGCCATAAGGATAATAACTTTATAGTTAATCTACAAAGTGCTTTAATTCAGTGTATTCCTGAGATGCGGAGCTGAAAGACCAAAAATTATCATTTAAGCATTTCAAAAAAATCGAAAATAATATTTTAATCATTTAAATTATCAAAAAATGGGAGTTCCAAATCAATTTAACGACATTATTCAAAGACACTTAGATGTTTTTGCAGCCTGGATGCCGATAGTTAACAAATATGGCTTAGGTGACTATGGTATTTTTGCCGATGGTGTATTTTCTAAACTTGGCAATATTACCGAAGACTTTCAGGTCACTTTTATTGAAGGGGCTGGTTCAGAGGCAAGTATTGATTTTACCTCCGAAGGCGCTAGTGTAATGAAATTTGTTGGAGGCACACAGGTCGATAACATACCTGCAGGCGAATTAAACGCGCGAATCGAAATCGAATTTTCTAAAAGTAAATCTTTTTTGGTAAAATCTCCTACAGTAACAGTCGCGACTATTGATAATGTTAATGAAGTAGCAAAAAAGCTAAAGGATACTAGGGAATGGGATGGAAAATGGAAAGTCGTCTATCAGGTCTATAACGCTCTGGATGCTGTAATCATATCAACTATTGACTCAGGTACAAAACTGAATTTTAATGGAGATGCCTCTGCTCTGGGTCAAATGAAACTAGGAAGTGCAGGCGTTAATATTGATACAAATCGAGCACTTGGACTTAAAATTAGTGGTAAAAATGGCGTAATCGGTCTTGGTTTATTTAGGATTAAAACAGACATATTCGGAGGAAAGTCAGTTGTTTTGCTAACTGACGAAATAGAAGGAGTAGAAGAAGAAGAGGATTCTGCAATTATTTTAGAACCTAGTGAAATTGAAGATGATTTGTAAATAAATTGTCTCTTGTTTATTTAAAAACTAAGTGATGAGGTCTTTAATAATTGGAATTGCACGAACGGGAACGTCCTTTAATTATGTTTTGAATGAGGAAACAAAGTACATTTCTATGTGTGGCAGTAATCCTGAGGTAAGCTTTGCCATAGATTGCGGACAAAACATATTTCTTAAATTTATTAATGGGCTTCGGTATGATGATGCGGATCCCGCATCATCAACTGAAGCCATTACTTTTTTTCAAAATTTAACAACCAAAGTATTCAAAGATTTAATATATCTTAAGATTGAAAAAGAAGATTTAAATCCATTGCATATTAGGCTGGTAACGACGCCTTTTGAGCTGGCACAAATTCCATTTGAATTTGCCCTTACCCTGGATAATCCTGCAAATGAAGAGAATGTGTCTTTGTTTGCCAACCCCAAAAGAAAAATAATTCTTACACGGGAGGTACGACAAGAAACTGAAGCACGTTATACATGGCCACACAAACCAAGGATTCTGTTTGCCTGGGCTGCTCCTTCAAATAAAGTACCGCACGATGAACACCATGCGGCATTATATGAGATTCTTAAGCCGTTAGCTAAGCCTAAAATAAATACGCCCTATCCAGAGCCAGATATGGATGAATTTTTAACCGAACTCCCAAATGCATCTTTAGAATCTCTAAAAAAAACAATAGCAGAAGCTATAGCAGAAGGGAGGCCTTATACTCATATTAATATTTTAGCACATGGCGGTGAAGATAGAGGTCTGGGTGTTATGGAATTCCGTTTAATATTATGTAAGGATAGGACACCGGACAAAAAGCAGAAAGTAGATGGCGTTACATTAGCTAATGCTATTGTTTGTGCTGACCAGGATTATAGACCTACAGTGGTTACATTATCTGCGTGTGATAGCGGGAATGTGGGTAATACAATCCTTCCAGCTGGAAGTTTAGTTTATCAAATTCATAATGCTGGTGTACCTTGTGTTTTTGCTTCTCAATTCCCTTTAACTCAGCAAGGATCAGTTAAAATGGTGGAAACACTATATGATCAAATGATTAATGCTTGCGATCCGAGGAAAGCACTGTATGAAACAAGAATTGTTTTGAAAAAGGATCCCAGTCATGATTGGGCTAGTTTGGTAGCTTACGCCAGATTTCCAGAGGAGATAAACCAACAATTGGAGGATGCTCAATTAAAAATTGCATTTAGGTCTATGAAAACCACAAATGCATGGGTGGATCATGTTTTTAAATACAAGGAGCAAATACTTCCTGAATTAATCGAGGAAGCAATAGCTGGACTCGAACTTCGCCTGGACAGATCAATTGACCAACTTTCCCAATTTCTAAGTGAAAACAGAATGGCAAGTACTCTGCTTACCGGGGAGTTACAAGCCGAACATTTGGGATTATTAGGTAGTGGTTATAAAAGAAAAGCAGAATACCTATTTCGCTCAATTGATTTTAATCCGAAGAAAAAAGAGGATTTAAAATCTAGGTCTGCATTGACAATAATTAACGCCAGAGAGTTTTATAGGTTAGGATTTGAAGCGAATGCTGCTAGTCATTGGAATGCGATGCAGTACCTGTCGCTAAAAGCAGTATCGACTGGGTCTTTAAGTGATGAAAGAGAAATATGGCCGGTTATAAAATATATGGCGAAAAAAAGTGAATTGTCTGCTAAGAATGAAGAGGATAGAATATGGGCCTGGGGTACACTAACGGAACTTTATATGCTAAAACCTTTAACTGAGCACCCAGTCGTATTGGATGATACGTCGTTGGCTATTGCTAAAGAATATATGCAAAAGATATCAGATAGTAGTGCTGAATTTAATTCAGCCAAGGAATCTACTGCAAGGCAATTTGAAAGATACATCAATTGGTGGCCTATTCTTTTCTTAGAAACTTATCCAAAAATGATCCAACAAACGGCACTCGAAATTAGAAGCATACTTCCTTCATCTGATTTGCTCTCTTAAAATTTTAAAATAAGAAAGCAAATCTTTCAGCAGGCTGAGGATAAGTTCTGTTTTGATACTTCTTTATATTTTTTTGATGTCTATAATTTTGACTTTTGCATTTCTTTTACGTGCAATATTTACCATATGTTCTGTGCCACCATTTCCATCTCCAGCTTTTTTATCCCATAGTGCAATTAAAGTCATTTGCTCTCCACCATTTGTAAGCGCAGTTTTTAGCATCCATAAATTAGTACGCTCCCAAACGTTGCGTTTGTCGCTTTTACTTTTTGCATCAGGTAAGTGGTGAACAATTAGCTGGTCAATTAATTTATCAAAACGATCACTCCAGTTCTTCCCCGCGAATGAAACCGAAGTTTTTTTGAATTCAGCTATTGGCAACGGTAAATACATTTCCGTAGGAATCTTCATTTCCAGACATAGCTCATGAAATAGAATATCACCTCCACATGCACCACTTGCCAAGCCTTTTACTTCCCCGTTTTCTTTACTTAAATACTCCCTTATTTTTTCTTTGGCAGCTTTTTCCTTTTCGGCAGGAAAACGAGGACTAGTCCTGTCTATCGCATCAAGCATATGTCCTGTAAACAAAAGCGAATGTTTCATTTGCTATTTTTGGAAGATTATATAATATGAAAGGATCTTGAAAAATGTCAATTAACAAGAAATGCTATCAAATTATGATCCAAAACCCCCTATAGTTTGATTATCGATGATAATTTATCTCTCGTTGAAGAATGGAAGCGACAGAATTTCACAGAAATTAAGCAAATTAATATGGACTGATTGGTTGAACTATTTTTTGTATCTTTTGCTTAACGGAACATCCAATTAGATTCTATGCGACATTTTATACATTATTTAAGTAGAGAGATAAATGTACGGTCTCATAAAAAGTCAGATATACTTTTTTACGCTGAAGAGCAAGATGAAAAAGAAGGTTTTAAAAGACCGATGTTTCACATAACTCGCAGGACTACGGGGCCTGTGAAAAGGATAGAAAAAGGTTCCATTATTTGGCTTTTTAGTGTACTGAAAGCCCCATGGGGCACTTTTCCACCATCCCTCGATGCCATGTTTATCGTAGAGCGGGTTGAGTATCTGGCTGATGGCCGTATAAAATTCTATTCAAATAAGAATTCTAAATGGTTTCCACTTTTTGATGCATCAAAACTAATTGAAAGTTTAAATACCATTGACGTTAATGGAAACCAAAGTAAACTTCGAAAGGACACTAGCAAACCACTGGGTTTTTACTTACAAAGCATAAGAGAGACAACCGATGGCAACTTAATGATGAATTGGAGTGATAGAATAATGGAATCGAAATTTGATTTTATTAGCTATAGAATTAAAGATGGGACTAAATTGGCTTTTTTTACAGCAAAAGATCTGGTAGAAAATGGTAAGATTGTTTTTTGGGATAGGTTCTCTTTACCAAGAAGATTAGCTGAAAGAAGAGAATATGTGAACAGTGCTACTTTAGATGTATTTTTAATGAAACAAATAAAAAATTGTTCTTGCGTTTGGGGAATCATATCGCTAATGTACGCTCATGAAAACAGCTACTCACTAAAGGAAAAGACACTTGCAGAAAGACTAAGAAAATTTAAGCCTATTGATAGATATTCTGTGATACCTAAAATTTTTCTCTTGGCATGATCCCTAAAACATACTAGTTAGACAATACCGCGAAAATAACGTTGGAAAAAAACGGTTAATTTTTTTGCAAATTTGTTTACAACAAGAAATAAAATTATTAATTTTATTATCACCTGATAATTGGGATATAGTCAGGTAGTAAAATAAATAAATAAGAAGTGTTGCAAAGTTAATTTATACTTTGTGCCGATTTATGTAACGATTTATTAATTAGACTCCGGTTTTGAAATTTATTCTATTCTGAATTGTTTGCCTTTGGTTTCCAAAGAGATTTTCTTGTTAAGTGTTTTTCTTGTTAAACTAAGTATTACTTCTATGCAGTATATCGTCAAAAAGGTAATACAATGAGCCGAATCGCTCATGGGCTTTCTTTGCCGGTAAAGAGCTTTTGCACTAAATCAGCAGATTATCGATCCGGATAACATTAGGGTGGCGCACGGAAAGACAGACTTAGTTCGGGGACAGAATGATTATAATAATTGATGATTTGCTTGTGAACTACTAATAATCAGTTTATTTAAACCTAAGGTATCTCAACATGATGAACTTCTTAAAATTGCTCTTTGGATCGAAAGACAAGCCGTTGTCTGTTGTTTATTCTCAAAATCAGAAAACTGATTTTTCAGCAGAGATAAACAAAATCACTTTGATAAGTGATCATCTGAAAAAAGAAAGAGAAATTGATAATCTTAATTCGGCAAATCCAGGCAGTTATTATATACTCATCGCTGCCGGGTTTATTTTTTCAAATCACGGGAAATATCAGCGTGCCTTAGAATATTACCAGGAATTCGTAAAACGCTTTACTAATGATAATGATTTGGTTATAGGGTACTACCAGCTAGGCGTAGTATACCAAAAAATGGGCAAATATGGAGAGGCAATTGAAGCCCACAATAACGCAATCAAAGTCAATAAATTTGCTTTTAAATCTTACAATGGATTGGGCGATGTCTACTTTAGCATGAAAGATTATAAGAAAGCCAGAGATTATTATTTGCGCTATTATTCACAGCCAAAATTAAAAGATGACTTAGTTGCAACACAACTCGCGAATATCGAATTTGAATTAGGGAATATTGCCTTATCCTTAAATTACCAGCTTGATGCAATTAGAATTAATCCCGCAAACAGGGATTATTATTTTAATCTATTATCTTTTTATGGTAATAGTAAAAATTATAGGGCTGAGGTGACTAAATATCTTGATTCGGCTTGTCAGAGATTTCCAGATGATTATGTTTTGTTCCGGGAATATGCCAGAATTAGAATGATATTTTCTGAGCATTATTCAATTACGGAAACACAGGAATATGCAAAAAAAGCATTCGAGTTGAACCCTAAAGATATTGACACCCGAATCATTTATGCATCAATTCGTATAGAATACTTGGCCAAAAAAGCCTTGTCGCATGATTATGAGTTTTCGAGAGATGGAAATGAACTAGTTAAAGCGATGAAAATGCATTACGTGACTGAAAAAAAAGACATTTCAGATTTACAAAGGGAGAAAATTTTTATTAGCTGGGCGTTAGCCTCCGCAATTACGGGAGATGATGAAGCGAGAAAATATTTTACCTCTATGGCGGATGAATTAAAAGGAAAAAGATTGGGTTTTTGAATCAATATGTTCTTTATATAACGATCGCCTCTAGACCGATCTCTTATTTTGAGAAAATTACGGATTAGACACCAAAATGAAAGGAATGAAAGATTTAAATGATAAAAATTCTCTGTTTATATCATACGGAAGAGGGGATGATTCTGCTTTTGTATTGAAATTATACAAAAATCTTTCGCTTAAAGGTTTTTCAGTGTGGCACGATAAATCTGGAGGGTTGGAAAGCAACGGAATTAGTTTTCTAACCAATATCAAAAACAACGTCAACAGTTCTTCAAGGCTATTATTGGTAATTGGACCTCATTCCTCAAAATCAGCCTACGTCAAGGCAGAGTGGGAATTCGCTTTAGAGAGATGTTTAATCATAATTCCAATACTAAGAATTGGGTGTAAAACAGATAAAAAAGGTAACCTTGAGAATTCTGATGATGATTATGAATTAATTCCAGGTCCAATAAGGGACAGAAACCTGCATTGTTTTGATTTTAGAAGAAACGAAGATTATGAGACTGCCTTTCAGCAATTATTACAGAGCCTTCAAAAAGAGATTCTGCCATTGGTACTGCCTGATTTTGAGAAAGAATTGCCAAAATCTCTCCTACCACGAGATGCCATAGTCGAAAAAGTAAAAAGGAAATTAATGGCTGACGCATACACTCCAGGCGTTCTTACAGCTTCTAATAGAAACACAGCCATATGTGGAATGGGTGGGATAGGGAAGTCCGTTATTGTTACCATCTTATGTTATGACTGCGATGTTAGGCGTTCCTTTCAGGACGGAATCTACAGGATTACGATCGGACAAAATCCGAATTTAAAAGATCTACAAGTTAGACTTCAATACATAACAAAAGACTATACAATTGATTTAATAGAGCGATTCGAAGAAAGTAAAATTAAATTCCGGGCCTTTTTACATGAAAAGAATTGCTTGATCATTTTAGATGATGTATGGGAGCAAAAGGATATCGAATTATTTGCGAGTGCCGATGCGCTGAGGTGTCGGCTATTAATCACAACTCGGAATAAACAGGCTGTAAACAACTTAAGTAACCTAATTGAAATAGATGTATTAAGTCAGGAAGAGTCAATAGAATTGCTGTTAAAAGCGGTTAATCAAGAAAAATATTACATTACAACCGATAATTTGCCAGCCCAAGCGCTTGATATTATAAAAGAATGTGGTTGTCTGCCTCTTGCTATAGATATGGCAGGTGGTTTGATTAATGCAGGCGACCCCAATAGTTGGGGATATATTTTGACGAAATTTCGCAAGTCAAACCTGACAAGTTTTAGCAATATGTCGCTAGGCTATGGTTATGACAATTTGTTTAAAGTTTTGAATATTAGTGTGGAAGCATTGGGAAAGGATGCAAAGGAAAAATATATTCAGCTTGTAATATTTCTAGAAAACAACCCGATCCCCAAGAAGGCAATATTCGCACTATGGTTAGATGATAAAAATACAGATCCTGAAAGTTATTTATTACTTGAAGATTTATCCAAGCGCTCATTAGTCAAAGAGTTAGGCGTTGATAATTATACATTACATAGTCTTCAGTTTGATTACTTGAATGTTTATATACAAAAAGAAATGATAGATGTAAAAACGATACATCAACACTTTATTGAAAATTTGGGCGATCCATTAAAACTGGATTTTAATTACGCGTGGAAAAATTATATTTATCATTTAAAATCAGCTGGTGAAGAGGAAAAAGGCTTAATACTTCTTACTAACTTCAAGTGGATTGAAGCTAAGCTGTTTTTTACGGATATCTACGAGCTCTTAAATGATTATGAATTGATAACCATAACAAATGTTTTAAAAGATAGAATTTACCGATCATTAAAACTTTCAAGTCATATCTTATCTCAATATAAAGATCAGCTACCTGCCCAGCTATTGATCCGGATGATCGAAGACGAAAACACAGTATTGTTTTTAGATAGTTGCAAAAATTATTGTCGTAATCCTTGGTTAAAACCTGTCCAAACGGCAATTCACAGGACCATCCAACCTAATTATATTTTCAGGACATATGAAGATAGAATTACAAATGTGTCTGCAAATACTGATCACTTAATTGCGACAACTAAAAGTGGAAATCTATACTTTTGGGACAAACTAAATGGAAAATTAATTAAAAAAATCAATGCTCATTCGGGATCTGTTAATGCTATTGCCATCACTAACAATCTTTTAATCACCTGCGGATCGGATGCCTTAATTAAAGCATGGAACCTGAAAAATGAAGATGTCAAAGTTGGAACGGGGCATAAAGATTCGGTAAGGAGAATCCTGTCTTATAAAAACAAGATCATATCGGCATCAGATGATGGCACTATACACTCCTACAGTACCGAAATGCGCCAATTAGATCAAATTGCGGTCCTGCCAAACGCTATTTCCAAAATTGAAATTTATAATGGCAAATTTTTGATATGTTCAAGTGCAAAGTTTATATATGTATATAACTTAAATACCAATGAAGAAGTACAGAAATTAGAACATTGGGGAAATGTTACCTGTTTTATCATCTCGAATGATAAGTTAATAAGCGCCGCTGAAGACAATTCAATAAGAATATGGGAAATTAGTTCAGGCTATTTAGAAGCGAATATTCCTATAACACAAAAACACATATTTGCAATGGCTGGCATTGGGTCGTTGGTTATTATAGGATCTTTTACAGATCCAAAATTGTCGTTAATAGATATCGAGTCCTATGAATTTTCAGAAATTCCCTTACATAACAGCAGAGAGGGGGTTTTTGACATGCTTATTTATAAAGACTATCTTGTTACCAGTTTGTTTAGCAATGCCATACGTGTATTTAGTTTGCAAGATATGTCAAGGCAAATAGATCTTTTAGGAGCATCGGATCCGGCTCAATGTTTAACTATCGGCGAAAATATACTGTACGCAGGGAATTATGGAGGAATGGTTTATTCCTGGACGTTAACAGGCATTTTAGAAGAATTCCAGTTCAATCAGCTTATAAAACCAGCCGATACTGGTGATATCATCACTTTGAGAAGTAAAAATGAAAAACTCTATATTTCTACTATGGGTGAATATTTACAATGCTGGGATTTTAACCTTTGCAAACTGGTATTTTCGGTGTATTTAAGAAGTCTATATGCATTGCCGAACATAAACCTTTACGCGTATGATTTTGTTATATCAGATCAACAAATTGGGGTATCAGATTGGGACGGTAATATTATTTTTCTGGATTTACATAATGGACGACGTCTTTTTAGCACGCACGAATTTTTGTCGACCTATACTGCCATCGAAATCCCTTCCAGTTTGGCTTCACCCGATACATTTCTTGCAGGGTTGGCAGTTATCTGTATTCAGGTTAGTAACACTGTAATTGCGGCTACTACGATAACTGGATTTTTAAGATTTTGGAATATATCCAGTAAGAAAGAGATTGGGCGAAGTTATTTGGGTGAATTTGGAAGCTATACATTTTCATTTGAAAACTACATCATTTTTTCTAACAGTGAAGGAGAATTGTTGTTGATAAATAGCAATAGTTATGTTGTTGAATTTATGTTAAAAGGGCATTCACAATT